>NZ_JAMXYB010000004.1:0-151860 GCF_024129495.1 Acinetobacter sp. S4400-12
CATAAAGCGACCCAAATAGAAGAATTACTGCCACATCGCTGGAAATCCAACTCAAATTAAAAAATAGGCATGGGGTTCAGCGGACGCTTACGGTGGTAATTCTATTTTTGGGTTTGGTCAGGGAGCTGAAATAAAAATAGGAACTTTAAGTTCCTATTTTTCAGCTTGGCATAATGTGTATTATTTAATGTTGGAAAACTTAAATATTTTTTTGATTTACGCGTTGTGAAAGTTCTTCCGCACTTTCTACACGTTCAGAATAACGGTCAGTCAGATACGCAGACTGACCCCGGGTTAAAAGCGTAAATTTATAAAGTTCTTCCATCACATCTACGATCCTCCGGTAATAAGAAGAAGGTTTCATACGGCCATCTTCTTCAAACTCAAGAAATGCTTTAGGCACTGAGGACTGATTCGGGATGGTGATCATACGCATCCAGCGTCCTAAAATCCGCAATTGATTTACCGCATTAAAGGACTGTGAGCCACCACATACTTGCATTACCGCTAAAGTTTTACCTTGCGTTGCACGTATTGCACCTGCAGCTAATGGAATCCAGTCAATTTGCGCTTTTAAAATTGAGCTCATTGAACCATGACGCTCAGGAGAGCACCAAACCATGCCCTCTGACCATGCTAAAAGCTCATGCAATTCTTTTACCTTTGGATGTTGCATATCACCATCTTCAGGGAGGGGTAGCCCTTTTGGATGGAAGATTTTCACTTCTGCACCGAAGTATTCCAAAATTCGACCTGCTTCCTGAACTGCTAAACGGCTATATGATCTCTCACGATTTGAGCCATACAGGAGCAATATTCTTGGTGGATGATCAAGGTGCTGTGCCTGAACTTTTTCTAAAGTTGGTTTTTCTAAAAGACTAAGATCAATATTTGGTAAGTTCATTCGACTCATACCTCTTTAAACACTTTTTTTCTAAGCCATAGCGAAACTGTCACCAAGGCAATCAATACAGGAACTTCAACAAGTGGTCCGATCACGGTTGTGAAGGCTACAGGTGAGGCTAATCCAAAAGTGGCAATGGCTACAGCCAGTGCTAATTCAAAATTGTTGCCTGCCGCAGTAAAGGAAATAGCAGTGGTTTTAGGATAGTCGTTACCCATCCATTTACTCATAAAGAAGCTGATGAAGAACATCGCAACAAAGTAGATTGTCAAAGGAATAGCAATTCTAAGCACATCTAGAGGAAGGCTAACCACTTCACCACCTTTAAGGCTAAACATGGCTACAATCGTAAATAAAAGCGCAATAAGGCTGATAGGGCTAATCTTTGGGATAAATCTGGTTTGATACCAATCTAAGCCTTTCTGTTTGACTAAGATCAAGCGGGTTAAAAAGCCAAGTAAGAAGGGGATGCCCAGATAAACAAGAACAGCATGGGTAATCGTCCAAAAGCTCACATTAATGATTTGTGCCTCTACTCCAAAGAAGGGCGGTAAGAAGGTCAAGAATAACCAGGCATAAGTACTAAAGAACAAGATTTGGAAGATACTGTTAAATGCAACTAAGGCTGCAACATACTGATTATCGCCACATGCCAGGCCATTCCACACCAGGACCATAGCAATACATCGGGCTAAACCAATCAGAATGAGACCTGTCATGTATTCAGGATAGGCGTGCAAAAAAATGATTGCCAAACCAAACATTAAGCAAGGTGCTATGAGCCAGTTTTGAATGAGAGATAATGCAAGGGTACGCTTATCTTCAAAGACTTTAGGCAAGGTCGCATAGTCTACCTTGGCAAGTGGCGGATACATCATCAAAATAAGCCCTATTGCGATAGGGATATTTACTGAGTTAATGCTTAATTGATCGAGTACTACAGATGTTTGAGGGAAAAATACCCCAATACCTACGCCTAATGCCATGGCAATGAAAATCCATAGGGTGAGGTTTCGGTCTAAGAAGGAGAGCTTTGAGGCGGACATTGAATTACTCGCATTGCATAGAGATAGATAGATTGCTCGCAGCTGTATTCACTACTTCATTACTTAACACATTGAGAACTGCATTTACCCATTCTGGTAAATCGGGATTTAATCGGTAGTACACCCATTGTCCTTTGCGCTCATCTAGCAAAATTGAGAGGTTGCGAAGTAAAGCCAAGTGACGAGAAATCTTAGGTTGGCTCAGTTGTAATATCTCTGTGATTTCACACACACATACATTTTGTCTTTCTAAAATAATTTTTAAAATATCTAGACGTGTCGGGTCAGATAGGCACTTAAAGAAATCTGCTTGATCCATAATCGATACTCACATATATGCTATTGCGAATATACGTATATCCATATATAAATGCAATATTATGAATGCCTGAGTAAATCCAATGTCATCAAAAGTTAAGATCTATCATAACCCTGCTTGTGGAACATCCAGAAATACACTGGCGCTAATTCGAAATGCAGGCGTAGAACCTGAAATTATTGAGTATCTTCTTAACCCTCCAAGCAAGAACGAACTCATGAATCTAATTGAAAAATCAGGCCTTTCTGTACGTGAAGCTATTCGTAAAAATGTAGAACCTTTTGCAACTCTTCAATTAGATCAGCAACACTGGACAGATGAACAGCTCATTCATTTTATGCTTGAGTATCCAATTTTAATTAATCGTCCATTTGTGGTGACAGAGGTCGGTGTAAAACTTTGTAGACCCTCTGAACTCGTTTTAGATATTTTGTCTGCGCCTCAATTGGGAGCTTTTACCAAAGAGGATGGTGAAATGATTATTGATGAAAATGGTGAACGGATTAAGTAAATCCACTGCATTTAATATAGAGGTGGTTACCCGAACATTAAAAAGCCCCAATCTAAGATTGGGGCTGCGTCTAATCTGTATTATATTAATTTTAGGGAATTTTTACTATAAAATAAAATGTTAAGCTTGTATTTTACTATCAGTAATTTCAAATAATAGAGTCACTCGATGCTTAAAAAAATTATCCTAAGTCTTTGCTTGGGTTTATCTAATGTAGCTATCGCAAAAAGCGTAGCTTTGAGTTTTGATGATGGTTTAGACCCATCAATTAATGCAGATGCTCAACACATCAATGAAGATATTTTAAGTACATTAAAACAAAATAAAATCCAGGCAATCGTTTATCCGAGTATAAGTAAAATTGGAGGAACAAACGGATTAAATATAATTTCTAATTGGGGCAAACAAGGACATCGTATTGGTAATCATGGAAATTTACATCTAAATCTTAATAAAGATGAAGTAAATTTATCTACTTATTTACAAGATATGCAACAAGGTCATGAAATGTTTTCCTCATTAGCAGGATTTATACCACGTTACCGCTTTCCATTTCTTAAAGAGGGAAATACTCTAGAAAAAAGGGATAATGTGCGTAAATGGCTGAGTAGCCATAGCTATAAATCTGGCGCTGTTAGCATCGATGCGAGTGATTGGTATTACAATCAATTGTTTCTGAAATATCATCAAGAAAAAGATCAAACAAGCCTGGCTAAATTAAAACAAGCTTACATTGTCCATTTACTTGATCGAGCGAAATATTATGATGATTTAGCCATACAAACATTAGGACGATCTCCAAACCATGTACTTTTACTGAATATAAGAGCTATTAATGCCGCTTGGCTAGAAGACATAATTGCTTCCTTCAAGAGGGAAGGCTGGAAATTTATTGATAGTGATACCGCCTATCAAGACGCTATTTATAAAATTCAGCCAAATTTATTGCCTGCTGGTGAAAGTATCATCTGGAATATTGCGCAAATTTATGGTGTGAATAATTTACGTTATCCAGCAGAAGATGCTCCATATGAATATCTAAATTTGGCAAACCATGGTTTGGAAGTTGAAAAGTAAATCCTTCATTTAACATAAAAGCCATTGCTTTAAGCTATTCTTCATGTCAACTATCTTCTACATTTAAGAAAAAATAATTTTCCATCCTTTGATAGACTCAGACCCATCCCATGTTCCACTTGCCCACAATATTTACAACCAAGTAAATAAATGCCGACAACCCTGTCTATATAAACTACCTTATGATTTTTAATCACTTATTGAATCATAATAGCTTGTTTATCAGATTTTTTGATACCTATTTAACTTGCAGCTCTTATGGGCTTATTTCGATTTAAACCCAATTTAACTCATCTGCGCTAAAATATCCGGCAAATGTCGCTTTAGAGTTTCCCATGCTATATCCCATGCCTAAAAAAATCCAATTCACTCCATCGCCAGCTAAATGGCAACTTGCTGCCAATGAATCGGTTTTGGTCTTGGTGGGATTACATAACCTGCGCATGCAGACTGGAATCCAAGATATGGAACTCATGAAAAATCTTATTCAGATTAGCAATAAAGCCAAAGCACTGGATATTCCGATTGTTGATTTATATGGTGATGACCTGATGCAGGGCATGCAACAACTCGGTGAATATGCTTCAACCCATCCCCAACTGATTTTTGCAGGACAGGTGACGCCGATGCTGAAACAGATTTTACCGCATCTGCAAAGCGTGACAGAGCACATCTGTGTGGTGGATGATGCAGTTTTGCTGGCCAATCAGGAGCAGCATATCCAGTGGATTGAAAATATCTCGCAGCAGGGTTTACATCACATGAGCAGTTATAGCCTGACACGTTTATGGAGTTTAAGTGCGCCGTCAAACTATGTACTGTCGATCAAAGGCATTATGTTAGCTGTGGCTGAACAGCTGGATATGGATGCTCTGGAAATTGATCCTTATATCGACTTAAAACAGTATGGACTGGACTCTGTAGCAATGGTCAGCCTGGTGGGAGTATGGCGCGCACATGGTGCAGAGCTGCGTTATGAAGATGTGCTTGAACATGCTTCCTTGCATGAATTGGCAAGTTTTGTGCTGCAATCTGTACGCCGCTAGAGAGTGATTGAGTAATTTACTCCACATAATCGGAAATTTCTTCGGCATTTATATAAAAGCGCATTGTAATTATTCGCCAAGCTTTCTATTATGGCCGCCTTATTTTTCGCGATCAGCCTGGGATTGAACTTTGAGTAATTTTCTAACCGAACATCTGATACATCGTGATAAGGATTTTATGGTCATCCATAAAGCGGCTGGTTTGCTTACAGTTCCAGGGAAGACAGAAGATTTACAAGACTGTCTCATTAGCCGTCTCATGAAAATAGAGCCCAAAACCTTGCTCATCCATCGTCTGGATCGGGACACCTCCGGCATTTTAGTGTTTGCCTTGAGCCGGGAAGGGCAAAAATCTATTTCTCGCCAATTTCAGGAACGCCAGACGGATAAAACCTATCAGGCAATTGTGGCGGGAACTCTGGACGGCGAAGGAATGGTGGATGTTCCCGTGATTTATGATCCGGACCATCCGCCATTACATATTGCAGAACCAAATCATAATAAGCCTGCACTCACCCATTGGCAGGCCATTGAACATTTTGAAATTCAGGGACAAGCTGTCACTCGTGTAAAATTGACTCCGATTACGGGGCGCTCACATCAGCTGCGTGTGCATATGCAGTATCTTGGACATCCTATTATTGGAGATACCTTGTATGCTACACCTGAGCAGCAACAGCTGAGCGTACGCTTATGTTTGCATGCCGAACGTTTAAGTTTCTCTCATCCTCACACACAACAACCGGTTGAATTTTATTGTCCGGCGCCATTCTAGGGGTGAGTTTTTTAATCGGCGTGAATTATACTCACTTTTTAGTGGGCTTTATGTCAAAATACATTGCTTGAAGGTGTGAAGTTTTGCTCCAATGACATTTCGTGATGGAGCCTGATATTCATAATCTTGTACTTAAGATAAAGGTGGAAAAATTGCAGCAATTTGCTATTGGTCAACGTTGGTTATCAGATACTGAAACAGAACTCGGCTTAGGAGTTCTCATTGATGTTGATGAACGATCGGTCAGCATTTTATTCCCAAAAAGCGATGAAACGCGTGTCTATGCACGTAGCAATGCACCTTTGTCCCGCATCATTTTTAATGCCAATGACGAGCTGCAAGATCAGGAAGGTATTTACTGGACCGTGGAATCGGTCGAAGACCGTCATGGCGTGGTCCGTTACCACGTAGTACGCACGCTTGAAGATGGCAGCGAAGAGCGTAAAGCCCTCAATGAAACCCGTGTGGGTGCAAGTATTCAGCTATCCAAGCCGCTGGATCGTTTGCTGGCCAGCCAGATTGATTATAAAGAATGGTATGACCTGCGTATTGAAGCCTTGCTGATGCAAGCCAATATGCAAAGCAGCCCCTTACGCGGCCTGATTGGTTCACGTGTTGGTCTGATTCCCCATCAGCTGTATATTGCCCATGAAGTTGGTCAGCGTTTTGCGCCGCGTGTATTACTGGCCGATGAAGTTGGCTTGGGTAAAACCATTGAAGCCGGCCTGATCATGCACCAGCAACTTAAAACAGGACGTTCTGAACGTATCCTGATTCTGGTTCCAGATTCATTACAATATCAGTGGATGATTGAAATGCGCCGCCGTTTCAATCTGGAATTCTCCCTGTTTGATCTGACCCGTACCGCTTCGATCAAGGAACATGATCCGGATCTTAACCCGTTCCTGACCGAGCAGCGCATCATTGCATCTGTCGATTTGATGATTGACCATGAAGATTTACGTGAACAGGCTTTAGAAGCAGGTTTCGATTTGCTGGTGGTCGACGAAGCGCACCATTTAATGTGGAGCGAAGAAGAAGGCGGTAATGACCGTTATGACCTGGTTGAAGAGCTGGCAGAGCACACAGCAGGCGTTTTACTGCTTACCGCAACACCAGAACAGCTGGGCGTAGAAAGTCACTTTGCGCGTCTGCGCTTACTTGATCCGCAGCGTTTTAGCTCACTGGACCGTTTCCTGGATGAAGAAGAACAATATCAGCATACTGCTAAAATTGCTGAAGCCTTGATGTCAGATATGCCACTTGAAGCCGAACATCTGACTGCAATTGAAGACTTGTTAGGTCATGCGATTGAAGATACAGCAGAACAACGCTTCCGTGCGATTCATGAACTGCTGGACCGTCATGGTACAGGTCGTATTCTGTTTCGTAACACGCGTGAAGCCATTCAGGGCTTCCCGGGCCGTGACTGTCAGCCTGTACCACTGCCAGCACCAGAAAACTGGTCTAAAGATGGCAAGCTACGTGAACAGATGTGGCCGGAAGAAGCCCAGCTCGATGGCTCATGGATGGAGACTGATCCACGTGTCATGTGGCTGATGGAAAAATTGCGTACCGATCTGAAACACAAGAAGGTATTGCTGATTGCACGCAGCGGTCCGGTGGTAGAAGCGCTAGAAAATGTACTTCGCTTACATGCCGGTATCCGTACCGCGATGTTCCATGAGGGGATGAGCCTGCTGGAACGTGACCAGGCAGCGGCTTATTTTGCTGAAGACTCTTATGGTGCACAGATTCTGCTCTGTTCAGAAATTGGTTCTGAAGGGCGTAACTTCCAGTTTGCTTCTGATCTGATTCTGTTTGACTTGCCGGCGAATCCTGATGTGCTGGAACAGCGTATTGGCCGTCTGGACCGGATCGGCCAGGAAAACCGTATTCAGATTCATGTGCCTTATTTAGTGGGTACAGCGCAAGAGCGGATGTTCCGCTGGTATAACGAAGCCCTGAATATTTTTAGTAATATTTCTCCTACAGCGCAAACTTTGCAAGAAAACTTCATTGTGGCATTAAAAGATTGCCTGCTGGCGGACAAAGGCCAGGAATTTGAAGATCTGCTGGAAGAAGTCAGCGTACAACGTGAAGCACTGGAAGCCGAGTTGCAGGCTGGCCGTGACCGACTGCTTGAGTATAATTCTTGTCGTCCTGTTGTGGCGCAGGAAATTGTCAAGGCACTCGAAGACTATGATGACAACACAAATCTGCCTGTGTTTATGAAACGCTTTATGGCATCGACCAATATTGATTTTGATGAGCAAAGCAATGGAACCGTAATTATCAAGCCCACAGATCAGATGCAGGTACAAGGTTTGACGCTGGACGAAGATGGTATGACGGCGACGTTCTACCGTGATCAGGCGCAAATCAGGGAAGATGCACAGTACCTGACCCTTGAGCATCCATTTACCGAAAGTGTGATGGAAATGATCAATACTCAAGGCTTTGGCAGTACCAACGTTGCTGTGTTAAAGTCAGCCGCTTTACCGCAAGGTTCTGTATTGCTGGAAGTCTGGTTTAAAGTTGATGTTATTGCACCTAAAGCGCTGAACCTGCCATCTAGCTTGCCACAGCAATTGATTCGCGTCTTGCTGAGTGAAAAAGGTCAGGATCT
Organism: Acinetobacter sp. S4400-12; assembly: GCF_024129495.1. Classification (NCBI taxonomy): domain Bacteria; kingdom Pseudomonadati; phylum Pseudomonadota; class Gammaproteobacteria; order Moraxellales; family Moraxellaceae; genus Acinetobacter; species Acinetobacter sp. S4400-12. Next base: position 8,308 of record NZ_JAMXYB010000004.1, read on the forward strand.
GTCACAGAAGATTGCCCCAGAAATCCTGAAACCGTATTTACATCATCTAGATGGTAATAGCTGCCGTCAGGTGGTCAAAGCCCGTCGTGATATTATTGAGGCACGTTACCAGCAAGCTCTTGAACTGGCACGTGCGAATTTACCAAACTTCAAGCAGCAGGCCAAAGAAGTGTATGGTAATAAATGGCAATATGAAATTGACCGTTTGACTTATCTGAAGCAGTTCAACCCAAGTATCCGTGAAGATGAAATTGCCCGTTTACAGAAGTTGCAAAAAGAAGGCTTAAGCCTGCTGGATGGATTATCGGTGACGCCTGAAGGTATTCAGGTAATGGTGGTAGTAAAACCATAAACGCTCATTGAGCAAAAAGATATTTCTTAAAAGCAGTCTTCGGGCTGCTTTTATTTTTAAACTTTTAGCAAGCCAGACCTTTAATCGGGCCATTTTGTGTATGGGTCTATTTTTGGTTAAAATTTTGACTTCCTTAAAATTATAAAGAAAAATAATATGTCTAAAGCCTTAATTACCATCGGAGCCAAAACTTCACATGGTGGGGTGGTCGTTGAAGAAGAAGCTTCTTTTCTGGTCAATGGCGTTGCAGTTCATTTACATGCAATGAAACATTATTGTCCAAAATGCCAGCTTGTCGTCATGGCGATTGCTGCTGATCCGTCGTTTCAGGTTCATGGCCGGGCAGTGGTCCTGGCTGGAGATAAAACCACCTGTGGAGCAATTTTTCTACCGATGCAAAGTCTGGTGGTTGCACAAAAATAATGCTGAGTCCAGTTATAAAGTGCCTGTTATCAAAGGCCTGTGACTTTAAAGTCATAGATTGATGATTTCTGCCCTATAGCATTCAAGTTTGAATGATTAAGCTGAGGCAATATCTCAGAAGATAAGCAAAGATAAAAATGAAACCCGTATTATATTTTACCCATGCGAATGGTATTCCCTCTGCGAGTTATCGAAAGTTTTTAGATCATTTTCAGGATGAATATACGGTCAAATCCATTCCGTTGATTGGAATGAATCCACACTACCCGATCACCAAAGACTGGCGTTATCTGGTGGATGAAGTCATTGATGATATTCAGCAGCAGGCGCCGTGCCAGAAAGTGGTGGGGTTAGGGCACTCTTTTGGCGGCTTAATTACGCTCATGGCGGCATATCGCCGGCCAGAACTTTTTTCCAGACTGGTGATTATGGACCCGCCGTTTGTTATTGGAAAAAAAAGTGCGCTTTTTGAGCTGGTAAAAAAACTGAATCTGAAAAGTATTGACCGTTTTACCCCGGCAGGTATTACCTTAAAGCGTAAAGATTACTGGCCATCGCGCCAGGCCGCGGCTGAAGCGCTCAGGATGAATCGCCTGTTTAAGCATTTTGATGAGCAGTGTTTTGATGATTATATTGCAAGTGGAATAGTGGCCAATCCACAGGGTGGAGTCACGTTGCGTATCCCGAAACAGATTGAAGCTGAAATTTTTCGGACAGTGCCGGCCTGGTGGTGGAGAACGCCACGTAAACCACCGCAAGTCCCCGTACATCTGATTACTGCTGAACATAGCCAGTTTTATCAGCAAGGACTACCACAAGGAATACAGAAGTTTTACCAGATAGAATATTCGGTGGTGCAGGGCGGTCATATGTTTCCGCTTGAACATCCTGAAGCAACAGCAAATCACGTCAATGCCCAGCTGCAGTTGCTTTAAACCATAAAGCAAGAGGCTTGATCTGAGTCTCTTGTTGTATTGACTTAACTTTCAGTTAATTCAGTTGGGATTGTTCCAGATGACGGGAACCTTCCAGAATCATTCGAATCATAATCATCGTTTGTTCTGCGATTTCCTGACGTTCTGCAGCTGGCATATCAATTACATTGGCCCCCATATTAAATACCAATTGGGTAATCGCCTTAGACACAATATCCGGATGAAATAATTTTTTATTATTCAGACGCTCGAAGCGGATCAAATCTTCCTGCAACTCCTGCTGGAAATAATTCAGTTGACGCTCTACGGCCTCCTTATAAGACTTGGAACCGGTATAGCCTTCACGTAATAACAGGCTCAGATTGCCTTCATCTGCATCGAGCTGGGCAATAAATACTTCTACTGAGCTGCGAATGATGCTGCTCTGGCGTGATGCCTGCAGGCGTGCTTCATGCAAAATCTGACGCAATACAATCCCGGCGCGATCAATCAGCTCGATTGCCAGTTCATCAATATCCTTAAAATGGCGATAAAAGCTGTTTGGTGCAATGCCAGCTTCACGTGCAACTTCACGCAAACTTAAGGACGAGATACTCTTTTCTGGCCCAATCAGGTTTAAGGCTGCCTGAAAAAGTTCTTCTTTGGTAATAGTCGCTTTACGGCCCACACTACGTACCACAATTGGCTCATCAATGTTGTTTGATTGTAAGGAGGCGTCACTACTCATTTTCATTGAAAGCTCTTTCAGGAGAAGGGGTTAATTAAAGCATTATTACATTATAACCAAGGGGAATCGGCTTGTGAAATAATTAGAAACAATACATCTGTATATACAAATATATATACATATGTATAATAATTGAAAATCCACGGTGGTGTCTTTACGATGCAGGTACTCGAAAAACTTAAAATGCCTTTAACTACGCTCGGCGAGAGTGTAATCGACCAGCATGCGATCAACTTCTGGGCGCAAAAACTGAATCCTTTATGGTCATTCAATCAGGCTTTAGGCAAAATTGTGCATATAGAAACTGCTGCACGGGATATGCTGAGTTTCAAAATTCGGGTCAATCGTTTATTCAAATTTGGTGAAGCCGGCCAGCATCACCCTGTATTTGTAGTGATCAAAGGAATTCGCTATGAACGCAGCTATAGCCTGACACGTGTAGATCAGCAGCATGTTTTACTTACCGTAAAGCAAGTCAATGCCGGCAAGGTGAGTAGCTGGTTGGCTGAACAGGCCAAAGTCGGCGACATTATTGAGTTTGGTCAGCCTTTTGGTGATATGACCTTGCCTGAACAAGCGCATCCGATGATTCTGCTGGCCGCAGGAAGTGGTATTACACCGATGCTCAGCATACTGGAAGCCTTGGATCAGAAAACTGAGTTTTCCGTGCCTGTGACTCTATGGTATTGGGTCAAGCACAATCAGGAGGCTGCTTTTATTACACGCTTTGAAGCATTGGCACGTAAATATCCTAACTTCAGTTATCAGGTATTTGCCACTCAGGAACAGCAGGCTGCGCCACGTTTAGATGCAAGTTATCTGACACAGTTACAAAACCTTGAGCAAAGCGTGGTATATGCCTGTGGGCCTTCCGGCTTTGTATCGACCGCAGAACCGCTGTTTAGTTCGGTCAAACTGTTCAAAAGCGAAGCCTTTAGTATGAGTTTGGGCGATATGTCTGATACTGGTTTTGTGAATGTCACGCTGACCCGGTCAAAAAAGACCGTCAGTATTCCTAAAGGCCATTCAATTCTGGTAAGTCTGGAACATCAAAATATTAAACCTGCACATGGCTGCCGTATGGGGATTTGCAATAAATGTGTCTGTAATAAAGTTGAAGGTGCAACCAAAAATCTGGTCAATGGCGCACAAAGTACCGAACCCGGTAATGCCTTGAAAATTTGTGTTAACTCGGCACAGACCGATCTAGTCATTGACCTATAAGCGAGTCTTATCTTATGAATATGCCAGTCAAAGTAGAATATTTTAAAAATCCTAAAAACCGTGAATTGAGCCAGTTTGAGCTGGATGAGCTCGCAGCTGAGCTGGATGCAATCAAGCAGGAAGTGCTGAATGATCTGGGCGAAAAAGATGCCAAGTATATCCACAAGGTGTATTCTGCAATTCGATATTCCTCAATTGCAGGTCGTGCCTTGTTGTTTGCAGGCTGGTTTCCGCCAGCCTGGGTTTTGGGGACAGGTCTATTAAGCTTTGCCAAAATCATGGAAAATATGGAATTGGGTCATAATGTTATGCATGGCCAGTATGACTGGATGAATGATCCTAAGCTGAAGGGTCAAACTTATGAGTGGGATATTGTCGGTACTTCTGATAACTGGCGTCAGACGCATAACTTTAAACACCATACTTATACCAATATCAAAGGGATGGATGATGATATCGGTTATGGCCTGCTGCGCCTGTTCCCTGAGCAGCGCTGGAAGCCGGGCTTTTTATTACAACCGATTTATGCCGTGCCATTCTGTTTGCTGTTCCAGTGGGGCGTCGCAATTCAAAATCTTGAGCTGGGTAAATACTTGAAAGGCCGCAAAACCAAGCAGAAAATGCAAGAAGAGTGGGCCCCGATGCAGCGCAAAATTGGCAAGCAGTTGTTTAAGGATTATGTTTTCTTTCCGGTCATTGCTGGTCCGGCGGCGCTGCCGGTATTTACGGGGAATCTGGTGGCCAATGGCATTCGTAATATCTGGACTTTTAGTGTGATTTTCTGTGGTCACTTTACTAAAGATGTAGAAGTATTCCCGAAATCCGTCATGCAAAATGAAAGTCGTGGTCACTGGTACATGCGTCAGATACGTGGATCTTCTAATCTGACAGGTTCAGAAGCCTTTCATATCCTGACTGGACATTTAAGCCATCAGATTGAGCATCACTTATATCCGGATATCCCTGCACGCCGTTATCGTCAGATGGCGCCAAAAGTGGAAGCGGTATGTAAAAAATATGGCTTGCACTACAACAATGCCAGTCTGGTGAAACAATATGGCAGTGTACTCAAACGTATTGTGAAATATGCTTTTCCGTTTAAAAAGTAAATTGTCTTGAAAAAAAACCGCTTTTAAATCAAGCGGTTTTTTAATGCTGATCTAAGAATTAAAACATTTAGTAGAAGACCTATTTAAAAATCAGAAAAGTTATTTAATAAAGATAAAACTACAACTTGTACATAAATATAAGGAGCAGACTCAGCACATCGCTGGAGCTGTGAAGTGAATATGCTAAATTAAGCGTCAATAATTTCAGAAGAAGGCTGAATATGCAAAAAATAATCTTATCTGGTTTATCTGGCATGTTGGCCACCCTTTTGCTCGCCGGCTGTACCAGCGTTACGCAGAATCATGACTACCAGCCCGTATTAGGCATGGTCAATCCGGCAAGTCAATATTGTGTCAGCCAAGGTGGAAAACTGGAATTACGTACCGAAGCGCAGGGGCAAGTTGGTTACTGTCATCTAAAGAATCAACAGGTCATTGAAGAATGGGAATATTACAATATGAGTCAGCCCAAATGTGTACCTGAACAGGCCATGGCCTTGGTTGGACAGGCAGATTTGACCGAAGCACAGATCAAGCAGAAAACTCAAGCCCAGCTGGTAAGGGTCATTCATCCGGGGGATGTCGTTACCATGGATTATAATGACGCACGTATCACTGTAACTGTAGATGCAACCAGCAAAAAAGTTTTACAGGCGACTTGCGGTTAATTTCTTCCGAAGCTTCGCCTGTTAAAGACCGGATTAGACTCTTCTACTTAAGGCACAGGATTTGCATTTTAAATGACAAATCCTGCCTGATCTTTTATATTGCCTTGTGGAAGGAGAAGTTCATGAAAAAATTATTGGTCTTATCGTTTATGGTGGCGCTGGTGGGTTGTGCCGAGAAGAAACCTTTAACCCCGGAAGAGCAATGGCAAGGTTACTGCCGTAGTGTGGGGAATGCCGCGCGTACCATTATGCTGGACCGTCAGAACGCGATTGAAAAAGACAAGGCAATTGAACATGCTAACAAGATTGATGATGATACAACTCGGACATTTATCCTGGGCATCATTGATGAAATTTATGCACTTCCAAAAGAAGAAATTAATCAGGATGTAGCTGCGGCACGTGAAAAAGTGCGGGCTGAGTTTACGCAAAAGTGTATTGCTACACCGCATGATGAAATGCCAGATTATAAACCGTTCTAAGAAACGGTTTTTTTATTCCTGATGAAGTCAGTTTGCTCTCATAAAATTGTAAAACCTTAATTCAGCCACCTGTTTTTAATGGCTATTAAATAGCCTAAGTAAATATATAATTTGTGACAATTGCTAAATCTAAAATATAGAAAAGCTTATCTGAATATTGAATAATAAATTTAACTCCAGAACTTCAGGAGCAACATAAGATGAAAGTCGTTAAGTATTTGCATCACTGTGATTTGCTGTTAGAAGATGAACATGGTTTTGCAATAATTAGTGGTGGTCACTATGTATTGAGTGTGGGTGACCGGGTGGTTTTTAAAAGAATTATAGAACAGGATAAGCAGTTGTATCAGGTGGACATTTCCTTTGCCAGCAGCAACCATAGCACTACCTATGAAGATCAATGGTTTCTTAAGTTTGAAGGCTGTCGAGATTCATTCCAGCAATATTTAAATTCAACCACAGTCCACTAAGGTGGAGTATCTTTTTTTATATAAATCAGGCAACATCAGTGTTGCCTTTTTTATGCATCAAATTCAGTTAAAAGGGTTCATAACCGTCGTTAATTTATGCAAGCAGATGGCTCTTGATTATTGAATGATCATTATGGGCATCATTTATTTATAAAATAACGAGCATCACAAAGAAACACTTTACTTGCATTAACTTTTAACTGGAAGTTTAGTAAAATTTTGGAGTCCATATTATTTATGAAGCTTTATATAAGCAGGAAATCATAAATAATTTTTTAAAAAAGAGGAATAACACCGTGCTAGAAGCTTACCGCCAACACGTTGCAGAACGTGCCGCACTCGGAGTCCCACCGAAGCCACTTGATGATACTCAAACTGCTGCATTAGTTGAATTATTCAAAAATCCACCAGCTGGCGAAGAAGCATTCTTAGTTGATTTGCTTGAAAACCGTGTTCCAGCGGGTGTTGACCAAGCTGCTTATGTTAAAGCTGCATTTTTAGCTGCTGTGGCTAAAGGCGAAGCAACTTCTCCACTGGTTTCTAAAGAACGTGCGGTTTACTTACTGGGCACTATGCTTGGTGGTTATAACGTTGCTCCTTTAGTTGAACTTTTAGATGAAGCTGCTCTAGGTGAACTTGCTGCTGAAGCGCTGAAAAAAACGCTGCTAGTATTTGATGCGTTCCATGACGTTGCTGACAAAGCAAAAGCGGGCAATGCAAACGCGAAAGCAGTTCTTCAATCTTGGGCTGACGCTGAATGGTTCACTAGCCGTAAAGACGTTCCTGAAGAAATTAAACTAACCGTTTTCAAAGTAACTGGCGAAACCAACACGGATGACCTGTCTCCAGCTCAAGATGCTTGGAGCCGTCCAGACATTCCATTGCACGCAAATGCAATGCTGAAAAACGAACGTGATGGCATCAACCCTGAAAAACCTGGTGAAGTTGGTCCATTAAGTCAAATTAAAGAACTTATCGCGAAAGGCAACCAAGTTGCTTACGTGGGTGACGTTGTTGGTACAGGTTCATCTCGTAAATCTGCAACGAACTCGGTTCTTTGGTTCTTCGGTGACGAGATTGCTCATATCCCGAACAAAAAAGACGGTGGTTACTGCTTAGGTGGTAAAATTGCTCCGATTTTCTTCAACACGATGGAAGATGCGGGTGCATTACCAGTTGAGATCGATGTTTCTAACATGAACATGGGTGATGAAATCACTCTGAAAATTGATCATGCTGCTGCAAAAGTAACAGCGTTCAAAGATGGCGCACAAATCGCTGAAGCTGAACTGAAAACTCCAGTACTTCTAGATGAAGTACGTGCTGGTGGTCGTATTAACCTGATTATTGGTCGTGGTTTAACGACTAAAGCACGTGAAGAGTTAGGTCTTGCTCCATCTACTTTATTCCGTACTCCAGTTCAGCCTGAGAATACAGGTAAAGGCTTCACTCAAGCTCAAAAAATGGTAGGTCGCGCTTGTGGTCTTCCTGAAGGTCAGGGTGTTCGTCCAGGTACTTACTGTGAACCACGTATGACAACTGTTGGTTCGCAAGATACTACAGGTCCGATGACTCGTGATGAATTGAAAGACTTGGCTTGCTTAGGTTTCTCTGCTGACCTGGTAATGCAATCTTTCTGTCACACAGCTGCATATCCGAAACCAGTTGACGTTCAAATGCAACACACGCTTCCTGATTTCATCATGAATCGTGGTGGTGTATCTTTACGTCCAGGCGATGGTATTATCCACTCGTGGTTAAACCGTATGCTTCTTCCAGATACAGTAGGTACTGGTGGTGACTCGCATACTCGTTTCCCAATCGGTATTTCATTCCCGGCAGGTTCTGGTCTTGTAGCGTTTGCTGCTGCAACTGGTGTTATGCCACTAGATATGCCTGAATCTGTACTGGTGAAATTCAAAGGTAAAATGCAACCTGGTATCACGCTACGTGACCTGGTACATGCAATTCCTTACTATGCAATTAAAGAAGGTGACCTGACTGTAGAGAAGAAAGGTAAGAAGAACATCTTCTCTGGCCGTATCCTTGAGATCGACCTAACAGAAATGGAAACTGACCTGACTGTTGAGCAGGCATTCGAACTTTCTGATGCTTCTGCTGAACGTTCAGCAGCGGGCTGTTCTATCACTCTTTCTGAAGAGAAAGTTGCTGAATACCTGCGCTCAAACATCACTATGCTGAAGTGGATGATTTCTCAAGGTTATGGCGATGCGCGTACTATGGCTCGTCGTGTTGAGAACATGGAAAAATGGTTGGCGAACCCATCACTTCTTAAAGCTGACGCTGATGCTGAATACACGAAAGTGTATGAAATCGACCTTGCTGACATCAAAGAACCTATCCTTTGCTGCCCGAACGATCCAGATGATGCAAAACTTCTTTCTGACGTTCAAGGCGACAAAATTGATGAAGTATTCATCGGTTCTTGTATGACAAACATCGGTCACTTCCGTGCAGCTGGTAAACTTCTAGAAAAAGTACCAGGTGGTTCTTTGTCTACTCGTCTATGGTTAGCTCCTCCAACTCGTATGGATGAACACCAGTTGATGGAAGAAGGTTTCTATAACACTTATGGTAAAGCTGGCGCTCGTACAGAAATGCCAGGTTGTTCACTGTGTATGGGTAACCAGGCACGTGTAGCGCCGAACACCACTTGTGTATCGACTTCTACCCGTAACTTCCCGAACCGTTTAGGTCAAGGTGCGAACGTTTACCTGGCTTCTGCTGAACTTGCTGCTGTTGCTGCTGTACTTGGTAAATTACCAACTCCAGAAGAATATCAACAGTATGCAGCTCAAATTGACAGCATGTCTGCTGACATCTATCAATACTTGAACTTCGACAAGATGAGCGAGTATACAGATGCTGCGAAAAACGTGGACACTAAGAAAATTGCTGCTGCTCAATTGGCTTAATTTTTTGAAAATTAAAGTATTTTGAGTTAAAAATAAGGGCTGAGTAATCAGCCCTTATTTTTGTGTAGAAAAAATATTTAATGGTAAGATGCCCAGAATCCTTAATAAAGGATAATAAAATTGGCTATGGTTGGAAACAAATAAATTTTGCAAGCCATGACAATATAAATTCTTTAATAAAAGAAATAATTGATAAAAATGGTTCTGTTGGACGAATGACTAATCAAGTTAAAAATTACTTCAATTTAAGAAAAGACGATATTGTTATTGTTCCTTTGGGGAGAAGTATTGCTATAGCCAAGGTAATAGGTGAAAAACTTTTTGAGCCTTCATTTACTGGAGGGCATGGAGCCAATCAGGTGCGCGTAGAGTTTTTTAGAAAAGATAATAAAATTATTCGTATTCCACGTTCAGCTTTAAAACAAAATTTAGAAAGTAGATTAAAACTTCGAACTACGATTGGAGATTTATCTCGATTCTCTGAAGAAATAGAGCATTTAATACAAAATCTGAATAACTATGGAAGTTTTGAAATAAATAATAGTTTTCTGGAAAAAGCAGATTTTTATGAACAGGAATTTAAAAAGGACTTATTAAATGCAATATGTAAAGGTAATACAAGATTAAAAGCTGGGGGGAGAGGTTTAGAGGATTTCGTCAAAGAACTATTAGAAATTGAAGGATATTCTCAAGTAGATATTTTAGATAAGAAAAATGGCGAAGGTATAGCTGATGTGGATATTCAAGCAACATCTGAAAATAACCCTTTCTTAAAAGATATTTTAATTCAGGTGAAGCACCATAACGGTGAAACCGGTAAACATGCTATTAATCAGTTGATTGCCTATGAGGCTGAAGCAATTTCTAATGCATATAAGTGGGTAATAACGACTGGTCATATTTCAGATGAATCTAAGCTTCATGCTGAAGAAAATCAAATTAATATTATGGAGGGCGAGCAGTTTGTAGATTGGATATATACAAATTTAAATAAGCTCTCTAGAGAAACGAAAGCAAACTTAGGAATTGTCGAGGTTCCAAAATTAAGTTGGTCTTAAACATAAAGCGATTTTATTTTTTAAAATTAATTCATTAGTATTGCCAATGATTTTAATCTTTCAGATCAAGGTTTGTATATCACACTCAAAATCTGCCACCCATTTCACTTTAAAATCTACCACTCTTAAAGAGTGGTAGTTGTATCTAGCATTACAGTTTTCCTCATTGAGTCACCATCTATTTCCAGTGTATAAGAGTTATGGATAATTCGATCTAGAATTGCATCAGCAATGGTAGGATCTTGGAATTTTGTGTGCCATAAATCATATGAGAATTGACTTGTAATAAGTAAGCTGCCGCATATTGAATAATTATCAATAAATTCTAGTAAAAGACTTTCTATTTTTGGAGGAATATTACTAAGACCAAAATCATCAATTATAAGTAAATCATATCTAATCAATTTTTTAATAAAAAGCTTTTCATTTGATTGATCTATAGCTTGTTCTAATGCTTCAAAAAACTCAGATGCTCTATAAAAAATAGTCTTATAACCTTTTTTACATGCTTCAGTTGCGAAAGCACATGCAAGCCATGTTTTTCCTACCCCAGTTGGACCTTGTATGCTCATGTTCTTATGTAAATTAATCCAAGTGCACTCTGAAAATCTATTAACAAATTGCTTTGATAAGCCACGACGTTCTATATCAAACTTAATTTCATCAATACAAGCATGAGGATATCTTAGATACGCATTTCGTATTAGTCGTTCAGTGAGCTTTCGTGCCCGAGTTAACAACTCGGTTTTACAAGCATCAATCATAGCTTCTTCAAAATTGATTTCACCTGAATAAACAGCATCAATATTAGAATCTAATGATTGAGTAAAACCATGCAATTTCAACTGTGCAAGTAATGTTGATAAATGAGGATTTAACATTTATTTATCCCCTTTATAATAACTGGAACCACGCAGATTTTTATGTTCTTTTACAACATCTTGTTGATCAAACTCCAAATATGATCTTGATTCAATAATGGACTTTAATCTAGCCAAATTTTCTATTTTTAATTTATAGGCATAACATAAGGCCTGTTCAAGTCGATCAATGAATTGTTTACTATTAACCCAACTTCTGAAATCAAATAAATAATTTAAGTTGTTGTATAAATTTGAGTTTTTACAAATAATCATATTACAGTAATTGAACGTGTTAGTGCCAATTGATTGGGACCAATTTAAAATACTTTCCTTCGATAGATAATCTGTAGTTCTATGATTCTCCGTTTTATGTTCATAAAATGTAGAGATTTTTCCTTCGCCTTGAAGAAGCGTATGTTGAGCGATTAGTTTTTTATCTTGATAGATATATAGCTGATTATCTAAAATTTTTAGCTCAACTTTTTCTCTAATATACTGATGAGGAACAGAGTAAGAATTGTTCAAATATTTCACATGATAATCAGAAGGTACTATTGTTTTCGAATATTCATTCAATACTTTGTATTTGATTAAAGGTAAGGGTCTAAGTAATTTTTTTTCATGCTCAAGAAATATAGCCATCCGACCCTGCGAAAAAGTTTTAGTTTTTTTATGATTATAACAATCCACCATATATTCAAGTCTTTCATTCAAAGCCTTTATACTTGTAAATTTTTCATGACGTATTCTCATTAAAATCTGCTTTTGTACAATATTCACGGCATTTTCACTGACTGCTTTATCTCTTGGTTTCCGTGGTCGAGCTGGCAGAACATTAATTTTATGAAATTCTAAAAATTCTTGAAAATATGGATTAACTTCAACGATTCGATTTCTATGTTTGGTAATTAATGCTTTAGCATTGTCACAAACAATAGTTTGAGGAATACCATCAATTTTATCAAACATTTGAGAGCATCCTCGAATCCAATCTTCGGTTTTTTGTGATTCCGTGGCATAAGCAAAAATTAAACTAGAAAAAGGTAAAGCCCCAACAAAAATATTGGCATTTATTACATCACCATTAAATAAGTCAATATCTACAAGATCCCCACTGTAATCAATTTGTACTATTTCACCCGGATAATATTCTTGCTTCATTGGAATGTCTTTTTGTTTTTGTGCTTGTTTTATTAGTTCACAAAACCGTGTGTATCCAACACCATTTCCATGAGTTTTCAATCTATATTCTTCCCAAAGAATAGCCTTTGTAAGTCCTTTATACGTAGCTAACTCACTACATATCGCTTCGCAGTCAGGTTGTGACTTTTTGATACGTTTTATTGAGCGATTAATTTTTAATTTTTGTTCTAATTCTGAATTGTTTAGTTTAGTAAAATCTTCATAAGTTAATTCTGTCAAAATTAGTAAGGACTTGATTTTTGATACTGTTTCACGAGAGATTTCTACAATTTTAGCTATTTCTCGATTGCTTTTATGACTAAATATATAGCTAATTACTAGCCTAATTTTTTCAATAGATGTGTTCATAATTATACCTCAGAATAAAAAATGAGGCAGAAAGCACCCTATACATTGATAAAATAACCAATGTCTTTTAGAATGAATTGTCTTCAGCGATCAAGTAAAAGACAATCTATAAAGACTCATGTTGACGCATGGGTCTTTATACTTTCTGCAATTAAATAATAAATAAATTAAATTATTCCATATGCTTTTGCTCCTTAATGCCTAATTTAACTGCAATTTTATGGCTTTCACCACGATGAGGAACTTTATTATTTTTTAATATCCGATATACAAGATCAGGGGAGAAATTATTATCTCTAGCCCACTCTGCTATAGAAATTCCAGATTGAGAAAAATCATTTCTAACTTGTTTAATTGATTTGATCATATCAGACGAATTTTGAATAAATTTGACGACAAATTAAATGACAATACCATCTTATTCAAGTTTATTTTTTTAATTAAGTCTATGTTTGTTATTGTAAAATCTCCTTAAATCCTTTTATATTAGTTCTATTAAACCTTCAATAGCTTTTAGCTTAGCATCAGAATATTGTTGGCTTAAACTTATTTTATTTTTTAGCTTAAAATACTGGGGGGCTAGTTCAGGGTATTTTAAATATAATTCATCAATAAATTTATTTTGAAGCTCAAAATCTTCTAATTCTTTGTTAATTAATTTTTTTTCATTTTGAATTAGTTTATTGTAGTTTTTAGCTAAAACCTGTTCTCTAAACCCATATAGTTTTAGAGTCTCACTATATAAAAATACTCTGTCATTATATCTTGAATATTCAACACTTAAAAAACCATTCGATGTTAAAACCCTGAGTCCATTGTACATTTGCTGCCTTAAACTCTTATCTTCTAACTGATTTAAGTGTTCAATATTTAACCAGAATAATTTTGCTTCCCAGTTTTGAATTTTATTTTCTAGCAATATTTTTACGAAGTAGTCTTCAAGTGGTAGATAAAAGTCAAACATATGAATTTTCATTAAAAAAGCAAAAAGAGGATTATAGTCCGTGGATATATAATCCTCAATTGTTGATATTTCTGTTTTTTGAGCAGTTAGTTTCAAATGTCAGAATTATCAGTTGCGATTGGGCAATTAATACGCAGTAAAAGAACAGAATTGAAAATTACTCAAGAGTCTTTAGCACTTCAATGTGGAATAGACCGTAGCTATGTTGGCCGTATCGAGCGTGGAGAAGTGAACATAACAGTTGAAAAACTGTATGAAATTGCCGCTGTTTTAGAAATCAATGCAAAAGAATTATTACCCTAAATCCTTACGACCTTGCTTGTCGTTAATCGTTAAATTTCCATGTATTTATCTGGAAATTTAAGATAAATTTTCTCTACAAAATATTGAGAATTCTAAAATGAATACAAAATTTAGTGGGGATTTGGATTTTCCAGACTTAGATGATGTGCGTCAAAAGCTTATCGTTTCAGAACTCATTCTAAGAGAAGAGGAAATCGCATTTTCAATGAAATGGTCTTATGCCTCTGGAAATTCTGATATTTGGCTCTTTGACGGTATTGCAGTAAAAAAGGAAGGTATCTTCATCGCTGAAAATGTCATTGGAAAAAAGTATCACGGATCATCTGGTGACGATGATGGGAACACCATTATTTTTAAGCAATTAAAGTTTGATCATGAGTATGGTGAGCTTGATGTGTTTGGTACGATTAAATATAAAGCCCAAGTTTTTGACTTCGAGGGCTTGCTTGAACAAAGTGATTTTTCTTCACCAGCGATTCAAAACAGAATGAAACAAACTAGGAAAAAACGAAATTTAGACGCGCCTTTCGCAAGAGGCTCACGAAGAAATAATCGATTATTTTTTATTACAACTGAATTAGAGCAATTGCCGATCTATTTCCAGTCCTATATTAAAGAAAATCGCATTTTTTTAGCAGAAGCAAAAAAATATGAAGACGTTTTAGGTAAATTGAACCTAGCAAAAAATGTATTAAGTTGGGCTCATGAGTGTAAAAAAGTTATCAGTGATTTTGAAAAGAAAATAAATGATATTCAGGATAATCCTGAAAAATTTCAGGTATTTTTTAATGATGAAAAACTAGACTTTGCCAATCAGCTGAAGGATATCTTAGATCAAGAACCGGATATCTACATCATGGACTTTGATTTATTTGATCAGGAACAGCAAGAGTACTTCAAAGATACAGAGACTTACTTTCAAGATATTTACATTAAACTTAGAGATATTGGATACGAAGTTTATCACGCTTGGATTGATGCAAAATAAAATGATTTGATGCCAATATCTCAAAAATATTGGCATTTTTTTTGCGACACAAGTTGTCTCATCTTTTTAATTTATCATAGCTTTTCCTGATCAAATCCAACACAATAGACTTCAAAGAAATTTGAGAGTCATCTACGTGATTACAGGCGAAATTAAAAGCAAAATTGACCAGATTTGGAATGCATTTTGGAGTGGTGGTATTTCCAATCCATTAGAAGTCATGGAACAAATGACTTATTTGCTGTTTATTCGCCGACTCGATGAAATTCAGATCACCAAAGAAAAGAAAGCCAACCGTTTAAAAAAAGAAGTTGAGCATCCAATTTTCACCGCTGAGCAAGATCATTTACGCTGGTCAAAGTTCATTACTTTAGGTGATGCAGCAACGCTATATAACACGGTTGCCAATGAAGTCTTTCCTTTCATTAAAAACTTAGGTGCAGAAGACGAAACCACCTATAGCCATCACATGAAGGATGCTCGTTTTACCATTCCTACGCCTGCACTTTTAACCAAAGTGGTGGATTTGGTTGCCGATGTGCCAATGGATGACAAAGACACCAAGGGCGATATTTACGAATACATGCTCGGTAAAATTGCTTCGGCAGGTCAAAACGGTCAATTCCGCACTCCTCGCCATATCATCAAAATGATTGTGGAGCTGATGCAACCAAAACCAACCGATACCATTTGTGACCCTGCGTGTGGTAAGGGTTACATGTATAGTTGACAAAACAAGTATTACAAACAATAGTATGGACATGATTATTTGATATGAAGCTTAGATATGGCGAAAATTGAAAATATAAAACTAAAAATACATACAATTAAAATTAAAAATCAAGAAGTCGATTTTGTTCAATCTAAATATATGACGGATCATAACTTGCCACAAATATATTGGTTTGATAGTAGTCCATGGGATGAGGTTAACTTATATGCTTATGATCTTCTGATAAACGAAAATTTGAATATTAAAACAGTAAAAGCAAATATTTTTCATTTACATGCTTATGCAATATGGTTGGAGGAAAATAATGTTGATTGGCTGGATTTTCCAGATATTAAAAGTGAACGCTGCTTAGTAATTTTTCGTGGATATTTGATTAAAAAAAGAGAGGCTTTAGAACTTGCCCCTACAACTACAACCCAAAGAATGAGAGCAGTTATAAAATTTTATAGATGGGTAAAAGAAAAGAAATTAATTAATACTGAATTTCAGATGTGGAAAAATAAGATTTATAAGAAAAAAATAATTAATAAATTTGGTTTTGAATCTACGATAGATATTATGTCTACTGATTTAGCTATACCTTATGTAAATATTAATACAGATTCAAAATTGGAAGGTGGGGTCTATCCAATTAATCCTAGAGAAGTTTCTAATATATTAAATGTTGCTAAAAACAAAAGTAGCATTGAATTATACTTGATTCTAAAGCTTGGTTTTTATACTGGGATGAGAATTGGCACTATTAGTGATTTGAAAGTTGAAACTTTAGAAAACTCTATATTATTTAAGAATAAAACAATGAGTACTATTAGGGTTGGTCCTAATGCATCACCTGCTGTCAGTACAAAATATTCAAAAGATGGAAATATTTTAATACCTACTGATTTAGTTCATGAGTTGATTGAGTATTGCTACAGTATACGCAGATTGAAAAGGGTCGCTAGAGCAGAAAATTCAAATTCAAATTTAATATTTTTAACTAGAAGTGGTAATAGATATTTAGATATAGATAATAAATCGATTAATGTTGCAATGCATAGACTAAGATGTGAAGGTATAAAGTTAGGTTATAACGCTTTTAAAAGTTTCCATTTTCACCAAACACGTGCAACATTTGCCACTGTTCTAATGGAATATTGTTTGACTAAAATGTCACCTATGAATGCTATGCAATTAGTTAAAGATGCCTGTATGCACAAGGATGAACAGGTAACATTTAAGTATATAAAATTTTTAGAAAATTCAAAAAATTTGGAAAAAATATCTAATCAATATACTAATATTTTTTTGGGTATAGAAAATGCATAAAAATATACCAAGCTTAATAATAGATAATATTTTATATGGTTCACATGAAATAAAATGGGATTTATCTATATTACTATATAAAGGTGCTGTTTTAGAGCAGCGAAGATTAGTTCATGAACTAATAGAAAAAAATGAATTTGGAGAACTAATCCTAGAAAGATTGGGATTAGTAATAAAGATTTATAATTATTTTAATACCATCATAACAAAAGGATTATCAATTGCAACTGTTAAATCAAGCTTGGAAAAATTATTCCAATTTTTTAAATGGTATGAAACTCTTGATATAAATGTAACTGAAGAAAATTGTGAAAAGTGTTTTATTGATTGGGCTAATTCAACATTAAAACGTGTTGAGTTAGGAGAGGTAAAAAATTATGTAAACTATAAAAATTGTTCTATTGTTGCAAAAATTATTGCCTGTTCAATAGGAATAGATATTCCTAAGCCCGGCACTTACTTAATGAATAAGACGAGGTTGAAAAAAAATGGAGAAGATTTATTAACAGTTACTAATTTTGATGAAAATGATTTTATAAATTTTGGTTGGTTTCTTAAAGACATTTCAGATGGTTTATCATTAGAGACTATTCGTGGTATTTTGCCAATAAGATTAAAACTAAGAAATGGTAAAGAGTTAGTTTTAAAAGGTAACTTGATAGATGATAATCTCTCATTAGATAAGTATAGAAATCCATCAGACAAAAAGAATGTACTAGAAGCCAGACGTGCTTTAGATCCTGATGAAAATTTACTTGATAAATATAAGCGTTCAAGAATTATAAATTTAAGAATTGAAGTAGAGTTATTTATTTTTATTAATCAGACTGGTATGAATTTTTCCCAAGCTATTGATTTAAAAATTGATGATTATAGATGGATGACAGATAATGAATTTTACTCTGTTTTTAAAGTTTATAAAGGAAGAAGACAAGGAGAAGCAATTTTTAAATGTTTTAAAAGTTATAGAATTATACTTGATCGATATATTAAGTGGTTGAAGGATGTGGGTTTTAAATCAGGAGATAGTTTATTCCCATATCTATATAGAGGTATTATAAAAATCGATAAAAAAGGTAGTTCTCCAGAATTGATTAGAGATATTTGTAATGATTTAAAGATAAGTTATTACAATATTTCGAAAATTAGAAAGTTTAGAAGTAATTGGTTTGCATCAAAAATAGAAAATATTGAGTCAATTAAGTCAGTAATGTCTCATTCTATTGAAACTTTTAGAAAAAATTATGAAAGAATTAATGTCGATAAAGCTATAATTCAAATTGCAGATTTTCATGATAAAAGTATTCAGCTTGTTAAAAGCTCAGGTGCTGGAATGTGTGCCTCAAATAATAAAAATCCTATAGCTATAGAAGGTAGTTTAGATTTCCAACCTGATTGTGTTAGTCAAGAAGGTTGCTTATTCTGCATATATCATAAAGATATTTTAAGTTATGATTATTTTTTTAGATTAGCAACACATGCGTATATCAAAGAGCTTGAAATGATACTTAATCCAGTATTAGGAAATCATCCTGCTAAAATGGTAATTGATAGGATTAATGAGAAACTTAATGAAATTTGTAAATTAGGAAATAAAGAAAAGAAGGAAGTAATTAAAGCAAAAGCAGAAGTCAGGTCTAAAAGTTTTCATCCCGAATGGGCTACATTAATAGATATTCTGGAAAAAATTATATGACAACAGCATTCTTTCCTTTGCGATTAAATTCAGAATTTATCTCTGAAAAATCTCCAAATTATGAAATAACTGTTTGGCCACCTTCTAATGATTTCCCTGTAACATGTGACAAGAAAAATAAGGTGGTTTCTAGGTTTGAAGATGATATTTGGGATTTTACTTCATATTGTAATAAAAATGTAAAATTTAATTTTGGATCTAGTAGCCAAAAAAAAGGCTATATAATAGATTTTGAGAATAAAAGATTATTTAAAATAATCGCCTGTTATTGGCTGTGGGGAGCTGGTTCAGTCTTCTCAGTTAAAAATTTAATAATGAGATTAACAAATTTAAAACCATTAGTTTATGTTTGTTCCATTAACAATATTTTAATTAGTGATTTGAATAAAAATGATTGGATTTTAGAGAAAATAGCTAGTCAATATGGTAAGCATGGTGGAAGGCTTATTTTTTTATTGAAGAGTTTATTTGCAAACCATAAAGAAATTGGTTTTAAAATATTAGATAGTGGGCTTATAAATAGAATCTCAAATTATCTAATTAAAGATAAGACTACTCAAACTCCTTATATTCCACCTAGGATTTGGGTTTACCAGAATAAAAGGTTAGAAGAGTGCTTAACTGATTTCCTCGAAAATCAAGAAAAAATTATATATTTATTCAATTATATGTTGGATGTATATAAATCAAATAATAATAGAAAATATAAAAGAGAGGTTTTTTTAAGTTTAATCACAGAGTTGGATTTAACTGATAATCTTAATAAATGGATTGTTTTTGATGAAAATGGTATTTCGATTCGTAACTTTTCAAGTTATTTAAGCTTAATTAGTTTCGCTGCAATTGCTTATATTATTAATTTTTCTCTTATGAGGATTGATGAAGCATCCAAATTGCGATATGGATGTTTTGTGTCAAAAGTCATTAATAATGAAAAACATTATTTTATTCAGGGAGAAACAAGTAAGACAGTTAAATCCAAAGAAGCTTTTTGGATAGTTCCCCATATTACTAAAAAGGCAGTTGATGCTATATCTATTATCAGTCAATTAAGATTTGGTATTCTGCATAAAAACGGGTTTATAGAAGAATGTATAGATGATTTTAAACCACATTTATATTTAAGCTCTTTTGAGCCATGGACTACACGAGCTTTTAATTTTGAAAGAATTTTTTTAATACCAATAATGCGAAAATACAATGAAGCATTGACCATGTGGCCAAAACTTTTTAATTTAGAACAACTTACTATTCAAAATACTGATTTGAAAATAGCAAAACAAATGACATTTGGTTTAGATGAAGAAAAATTTAAAGTTGGTTGTATTTGGCCACTTGCATGGCATCAGTTGCGTAGAACTGGTGCAGTTAACATGATAGCTTCAGGTTTTGTTGAGGATGCGAGCTTACAGTATCAGTTGAAGCATAGTAATAAATTTATGAGTCTTTACTATGCAAATAATGCTTATAAGTTGAATTTTAACTTAAATGAACAAATTGGCGAATTATATCTTCAAGAAAGATTTCATAATTATATTGAAAAATACCAGAATCTTGAAGCCAGTGAATTTGTATCTCCTCATGGTATCAAACGAAAAATACAAGTAATTTCAACAGTTAAGCTGAAAGATCATGCAACATTATTAAGTCTTTCTAAGTCTCAAAAGCTGAATTATAGGGAGACTTTTTTGGGTGCTTGTACTAAAAGTGGTGATCCATGTCCTTATGGAGGTATAACTAATATAACTATGTGTATGGGAACTAATGATGGTTTAGCTTGTGATTCAGTTATGTTAGATAAAAATAAATTAAATCTTATGTATGAATTGGAAGATTTTTATCAAAAGAAAATGGATAATTATCCATACGATTCAATTCCTGCTAAATCTACCCTTAAGCAGCTAATATCTATTAGGAAAGCAATTGATGTCATTAAATCAAGTGAGTAAAGCTGAGCTTCAATTTTATGAGGCGTTTATTCGTCTAAAAGAAAATAAACCTATTGTTCTGCCGAAGGGAACTAGTGTTTCTCAAAACAATGTAGCGAAAGAAGCTGGTGTGGATCCCTCTGCTTTGAGAAAAAGTCGCTATCCTAAACTTATTCAGGAAATTCAATCGTGGATAGAACAAAATGATCAAAAGCTAAAATTAAAAAATCAAGTGTCAAACAGAGCAACATCTAAAGTTATTGAGTTGCAAAAAAGAATTGAGGTTCTTACAGAGCAAAGAGACCAAGCTGTATCTAAACTTTTGGCAGCACAAATAAAAATAATAGAACTAAATAATAAAATTGAACGGTTAACGGAATAACAGTCCTATAATTTTAAATAATAGTTATGCTTTTATTGTAATGTCACTTCATGTTTTATTTTTATTGAAATGACGATTTTATGATCAATTTTTTATCTAACTTAATATATCTTCCATTAATTTGATATTAGAATTTATTTTTTTTATATTTTTCTCAATCTCATGTTTATGGGTAATGAAATATTTTTCTAGCGTCGCATCATTAGCTAATAAAGTATTTAAGAATTCGATATTATTCTCTTTTTCCTCCAATTCTATCAATAAATCACTTTTTTTTGACATAAAAATATCTTGAAGCTTCTGTTTTTTATAATGATTTCTTAAATCATTCAGTCTAGGTGTTTCTTTATAACGAAAGGATTTTTTTGAAGATGTAGTGGTATTGACTTCCAAATATTTAAAATTCAAAAGGATTTTTAGGCCTGAGTACATACGTCTTTTAGCAGTTTTTGGCATGTTTGGTCTAGATGTCAGCATTTTCTCCCAAAAATCTTTAGCTTGCCAATTATTGACTTCGTGATTTATGAATAAGTCTAAAAAATCATCATACAGTGGTAAATGAGTATTTCTTGCCATAACTGAACAATTTTCACTTATTAAAAAGAGGATTATAGTCCGTGGATGTTTAATCCGTAAATGATGATAGTTCTGTTTTTTGAGCATTTAAATCAAATGACAGAATTAGCAAGTTTACTAGGTCAAAAAATACGTAAGGCTAGAAAAGAAAAAGGCCTTTCTCAAGAAAAGTTAGCCCTTATGTGTGGTTTAGATCGTAGTTATATGGGGCGGATAGAGAGAGGTGAGGTTAACATTACTGTGCTCAAGCTTTATGAAATATCAAAAGCTTTAGATATTCAAATCATTAATTTTTTTGAATAGAAATATATTTAACTTAGTTTTAATAGAAAATTATGTTTAAAAACAATATTTTGCATTGAAAATGGTAGTATTTGTTTAGGGGTTTTTCATCTTAGTAGGTGTGCTACTGCAAAAAAAACAATTGACATTGAGTAAAAAACGCCCCATTATCCTGATGTAACAGGTTTTGCATAGTCTACCTACTGTATTAATTTGTGATGACAGGTGGCCGCCTGTCATCAAATTCAAAACCAATAACGCGACTAAACATTAGGAGTTAAGAACACATGAAAGTATATCAGATCAATTATGACCTGCGTAAACAACGTAATTATGATGCGCTCTATCAAAAAATTAAGTCTTATGATGATTGGTGTCATCCCTTAGAATCTTGTTGGATAGTGGTTACATCAAAAACTGCTGTACAGATTAGAGATGAATTGCGCTCCGTAATAGATAGCGATGATGGCCTACTAGTTACAAGGCTTAAGGGCGAAGCAGCTTGGTACAAACTTAACTCTGATACCAATAGTCAAGTGACTAATTGGTTGCAGAAGAATTTAAATAGCGCAACATAATTGCCTGAGCCAAGGATGGCTCAATCGCTTTAAGAGTATTTTTTATGTCTAATTTAAAGAACATAGTAAAACTGAGCGATCTTGCAGAGATTCGCACAGGTTTTACATTCCGTGAAAAGGTTGAAGAAGTTGATTCAGGCAATGCGCATGTATTGCAGATCAAAGATATTCGCAACATTTCAACGGATACATGTGGCTATACGCTTTTTGCTGATGCTTTACCGCAAATTGATTGGCAGGGTAAGGATAACGCAATCGTATCGCCTGACTCTGTATTATTGCCCTGTCGTGGAGAGTATCTCAAAGCACATTATTTTGTAGGTCATCAAGATCAATCAAAAGCACGACCACTCATTGTGAGCAGTCAATTTTTGATTTTGATGCCAAATCAAAATGTATTACCTGAATACTTATGTTGGTACTTGAATCAACCTCATGTGCAATACGAGTTACGCAAAGAAAGTCAGGGTTCTAAGATGCCGATGCTAAGCGTATCCACAGTCAGCCAGTTTGAGGTTGAAGTCCCTAGCTTGGACATTCAGCAACGCATAATCGAATTAAACCGTATTTGGGAGCAAGAGCAGATCTTGACCCAACAATTACTTAAAAATCGTGAACAAATGATGATGGGTATGTTTAAACAACTGCTCCAAGGAAACAAATAATGGTTACTCAAATTAATCAAGATACTGTCAATAAAGCCCTGTGGTCAGCATGTGATGTATTCCGTGGCACGGTGAGTGCAGATACCTATAAAGACTATATTTTGACGATGCTGTTCTTAAAGTACATCTCTGATGTATGGCAAGACCACTACGACAATTATAAAAATGAACATGGCGATGAACCTGAGCTCATTGAAGAATTAATGAAAAGCGAGCGTTTTGTCCTGCCTCGTGAATCTAATTTCTATACCTTGCATGAACGTCGCTTTGAGCCCGGCAATGGTGAACGTATTGATATGGCTTTACATGCACTTGAAGAGGCTAATGGTACAAAGCTGAAAGATGTAGGCAAAAGCGTTTTCCAAGATATCTCATTTAATACTGATAAATTGGGCGAAGAAAAGCAAAAAAATACGATTCTAAAAGATCTTTTAGAAGTGTTTGCTGTACCTGAGTTGGATCTCAAACCAAGCCGTGTAGGTTCACTTGATGTGATTGGCAACGGGTATGAGTTTTTGATTAAAAACTTTGCTGCAAGTGGTGGTCAAAAGGCCGGTGAATTCTATACACCACCTGAAGTATCGGACTTAATTGCGGAGTTACTTGATCCACAAAAAGGTGACAGCATTTGTGACCCTGCATGTGGTTCTGGTTCACTGTTGATGAAGTGTGGTCGTAAAGTTGTATCAAATCACAACAGCAAAGAATATGCGTTGTATGGTCAAGAAGCCATCGGTTCAACTTGGTCACTGGCTAAGATGAACATGTTCCTACATGGCGAAGATAACCACAAAATTGAGTGGGGCGATACTATTCGTAATCCAAAACTATTGGATAAAAATGGCGACTTGATGCTGTTTGATATTGTGACTGCAAACCCGCCATTCTCATTGGATAAATGGGGCTATGAGGATGCGGCAAATGATAAGTTTGGTCGTTTCCGTCGTGGTTTACCACCAAAGACTAAAGGGGATTATGCCTTTATCTCGCACATGGTCGAGACGCTAAAACCTGTTACAGGACGTATGGGTGTTGTGGTTCCGCATGGTGTGTTATTCCGTGGCTCATCGGAAGGGAAGATTCGTGAGAAGTTGATTAATGAAAACTTATTAGATGCGGTGATTGGTTTACCTGAAAAGTTGTTCTACGGTACGGGCATTCCTGCTGCGATTTTAATTTTCAAAAAGCAAAAGTCTGATGATTCGATTTTGTTTATTGATGCAAGTCGTGAGTTTAAGTCAGGTAAAAATCAAAACAATTTAAGCGAAGACAATATTACCAAAATTATTGCAGCCTATCGTGCTCGTGCAAGCGTAGATAAATATGCGTATTTGGCGACTTTGCAGGAAGTCAAAGACAACGATTACAACCTAAATATTCCTCGTTATGTGGATACATTTGAAGAAGAAGCAGAGATTGATTTGGTTGCTGTACGAGCTGAGCGTGAGCAGCTAAAGACTCAACTTGCTGAGCTAGAAGTCCAAATGTTGAAGTACTTAGAGGAGTTGGGTTATGACGCGTAATACTTCTTATCCAGAAAGTGTAAAAGCAGGAAAACCTATTCTTCATTCCTTACCCAATGGTTGGGAACAAAAAACGCTAGACAATTATCTAAATTTAGAATCAAGAAAAGTTAATCTTCTAAATGATCAAGAATATGATTTGGTAACTGTTAAACGCTCACGCGGAGGCGTGGTTCGTCGAGAGCATCTCTTGGGACGTAATATTTCAGTTAAAACACAATTTTATATTAAGGAGGGAGACTTCTTAATTTCTAAACGACAAATTGTTCATGGTGCTTGCGGTATCGTGCCCAAAGAATTAGATGGTTCAATTGTTTCTAATGAATATAGTGTCTTTACAGCAAAAGAGAACTTCTATTTACCGTATTTAGAATATCTATCAGAAACTTTATACTTTCAACAAGTATGCTTTCATTCAAGCATAGGTGTTCATATTGAAAAAATGATTTTCAAACTTGAGACTTGGTTTAAGTGGTCATTTAATATCCCTCCACTTGCAGAACAGAAAAAAATCGCTCAAATTCTTTCAACTTGGGATCAAACAATTTCAACTACTGAAAAGCTACTTGAAAATAGTCAACAGCAGAAAAAAGCATTGATGCAGCAATTGCTGACGGGTAAAAAGCGTTTGCTTGATGAGAATGGGGTGAAGTTTAGTGAAAAATGGAAAATTTTTTGTTTAGCAGATATCGCTGAGATGAATAGTGGGGGGACACCTAAATCTAGTGTTGCTGAATACTATGATGGAGGTATTCCATGGGTTTCAATTGCGGATATGACTAATCACGGAAAATGGATTTCAACTACAGAAAGAACTCTCACTTCTTTAGGGGTGGAGAATAGTTCTGCTCGGTTATATCCTAAAAATACAATTTTATATGCTATGTATGCATCAATTGGTGAATGTAGTATTGCTAAAGTTGAGGTAACTTCCTCTCAGGCTATTTTAGGGATTCGACCTAAAGATTGTTTGCATTATGAGTTTTTATATTTTTATTTATGCTCATTAAAAGACCGAATTAAGTTGCAAGGTCAGCAAGGTACACAATCAAACCTTAATGCAGGTATGGTCAAAGATTTCAAAATTAATTTGCCAAATCTAAAAGAGCAGCAAGCTATAGCGAATGTTTTAAATATCTGTGATGAAGAAATTTTAGTTTTACAGAAAAAACTTGATTGTTTAAAGCAAGAGAAAAAAGCACTCATGCAACAACTTTTGACAGGTAAAAAACGTGTCAAGGTGGCTGCATAATGATGCAAATAACGCCTAGCTATTACCGTATTATGGCGGGTGCGAAGTCTGTATTTGCTCAAGAGTTTCTAGAGGGCGGCTTTATTGCCGCCAACTGGAACATTGACCAAGACTTAACCCATGACTTACCTGATGATTGGCGTGAGTTTAATCATCGTTTTATTCCTGTTTACCTTGAAGCCTTACCTGATAAAACCAAAATTTCAGCAGGCTTAGCCTGTGGCATGTTACACACCATCTGCAAAGGCATTAAACAGGGTGACATTATCCTTACACCTCGTGGGGATGGTCATTACTTAGTTGGTAAAGTCATTTCAGACTATTACTACGTTCCTTCTGGTGAGCTAAGCCATCGTAGAAAGATCGAATGGTTTGAACAGACTCTGCCTAGAGAAATGATGTCTCAGGAGTTAAAGAACTCGTCGGGATCAGTGGGTACGGTTTGTAATCTCACGAAATATGCAGAAGAGCTCAAAGCCCTCATTCAAGGCAAAGAGACGGTTGAACACCTAGAGCCTGATGAAGTGGTCGAAGACCCAACTGCTTTTGCCTTAGAAAAGCATTTAGAGCATTTCTTGGTAGAGAATTGGTCTAAAACTGAGTTGGGTACAACATACGACATCTATACCGAAGAGGGGCAATTGGTCGGTCAGCAGTATCCATCGGATACAGGTCCTATCGATATCTTGGCAATCAGTAAGGATAAGAAGACATTGCTTGTTGTTGAGCTAAAACGTGGTCGTGCAAGTGATCGTGTTGTGGGGCAGATTCAACGCTATATGGGCTATGTCAAAGATGAGTTGGCAGAGGCAGATCAGCAAGTGAAAGGTGTCATCATTGCGCTAGAGGATGACTTAAGAGTTCGTCGTGCTTTGAGTGTGGCTCAGAATATTGAGTTTTATCGTTATCAGTTGAGTTTTAAGCTGAATAAAAGTTTGTAGATAGATAATTTATTTTTGAAAACTTATGGGGGTTGCCTTGTCGAATAGTTTCTTAGTTCAATTAGCTTTATTGGAAACCTTAAAAAAGGATGATTTCTATGACGAAATTGATCTTTTTTTACCATTAATAGCTGTAATTATTTCTCACGAAAAATTAACAGAAGTGAATGTTAATAATTTACAGATTGGAATAAATAAACTTTTTGGCATTACACCACCATTGGGTGCAATTAGTACTTTTCTTGCTAGAGCAAAGTCTAGAAAACTTCTTAAAAAAGAAAATGGAGTTTTTATTCCTGATGCACAAATAATTAATGAATGGAAAAATGGATTTGATCAAAAGAAAGAGCAAGTAGAATTATCGTTGAGTTTTGTAAAGGAAGATTTCAAAAAATATGCGAAAGATAAATTTTCAGTTGATTTAAGTCTAGATGAGTGTGATCAATTGTTATCTAAATTTATCGAAGATAACTTATCAGATATTGCTTCTATTCATAGGTTTGAAAAAGCAAAAATTGCAAATAAGGTTAAAAACACCAATCATGTTATTTCATCATATATTGGGGAAATATATAAGCAAAGGGGGGCTCTGTTAGAGCATTTCTCTAGATGTGCTAAAGGTATGATTTTAGCAAATTATTTATGTTTAGCGGATAAGATTTCACCAAAAAAATCATATGACAATTTAACAGTCTATCTTGATACGCCAATTATTGTAGGTTTATTGGGGTTTAGTGGAAAAACTAAGTTACAACATCTAAATGAATTTTTGGAATTATTGAAGTTAAATAATATCAATATTGTAATTTTTGATAAAACTTTTAATGAAGTTGAAGGGTTGTTAACTGCGTGGAAAATAGATTTAAAAAATAAAAACTTTAAAAGGTTTAATACAAAAACTTTAGAGTTGTTAAGGATGGAGGGGTATGATGAAATTCGTCTTGAAACGGAAATAAAATTACTTAAAAATAAAATTGAAAGCTTGGGTTTGAAAATAGAATATGGATTTAATTTGAATAAAAATTTCACTTGTGATGAGAGTGGATTTGAATCTTTTCTTTCTAATTTTTTTTCAAATCAGAAAAATTTATCTCATGATGTTATATGTATATCTAGGGTCTATAACCAACGTGAGGGGAAGTTAGTTCATAAAATGTCAGAAAAAATGACATTATTTGTAACTAATAATAAACTTTTGCGTGAAAAAACAACTGATTATTTTGCTAATGAATTGCCATTGGAGGCTATGCCTTTAGCTGTTTCTGAAACTTGGTTACTATCCTTATTCTGGTTAAAGAAACCTAACTTTTTTTCATCTTTACCTTCTAATCAGTTATTAACCTCCGCTTATGGATTTCTTTATAGTGATGATAAATTTTGGGATAGTTTTATTAGTAGATTAGAGCTTTTAGAAAAATCAGGAAGTATCACAAAAGAAGAGTTTATGCTTGTTAGATGGGATTCCGACTTATTAGCATTAGTTCATGATGTCTCTGTTTCTGTAGGTACAGATTTCACCCATGATGATGTATTTGAGATAGTTGAAACAATTAAAGAAAAATATATAGGCCAAAAGGATAAGGAAATCCAAGATTTAACTGATAAAAAACAGAGTGAAATAGACTTAATAAAACAAGCAGCAAAAAATGCTGAGAACAAACTTTCCTCAGTTGAGAGTAAGATTATTGTATTCGCTGATTTTATTGCAACAATAGCAGCGTATTTATTGGTCTTGATTTTAATTAGTGTTCTATTTTTATTTTTTTATCAATCTTTTCCTTCAACGATGATTCCAGAAGGATCGGCTATATTTTTTAAATCATATTTGAATTGGTTACCTGTTCCAAAAATTAATAATATCTTTATTTTTTTAATAGGTATTTTTGCGGTATTGTTTATTTTTCTAGGTAATTTTAATGGTTTAACTATTAAGTCCATTTTTCATAAAACAAAATATATAGTTTCAAAATTTATTAAAGATGTCTTCAGTGTAGGTGAAGCTAAATGAATAATTCTATAAAGTTTCAAGAAAAGTATTCTTCACTTATCCCTGCTTTAACATTATTGTCTAATTTGGGATGGTCATTTTTACCACTATCACAGGCACTCGCTGCCCGTGATGGAAAACAAGACCAAGTGGTATTACGCCAAATTTTACGTCAAGAGCTTTCTAAACGTACTTTTCCATTCGCGGGCAAAGAATATCCACTATCGCCAAAATCAGTTGATAACTTAATTGCTGAGATATGTAGCCCTGCGTTAAATGAAGGGCTACTGACCGCTAACGAGAAAATGTATAACCATTTGTTCTACGGCATTCCTGTCACTGAATTTGTGAACGGAAAGAAGGTCAGCCCAACAATTCCATTGATTGATTGGCATAATATTCTTAACAATGACTTTTCATATACTGAAGAATTTGCTGTCACACGCTCAGGTGGTGTAGATACACGTAGACCTGATATTGTTTGCTTTGTAAATGGTATTCCCTTAGTTGTGATTGAAGCAAAACGCCCTGATAGTCAGGCTAAGAAAGGTCCAACGATTAATGAAGGCATTTCTCAGACGCTTCGTAATCAGCGACCTGATGAAATTCCACATCTTTTTGCCTATAGTCAACTTCTGCTTTCTATAAATGGACATGAAGGGCGTTACGGCACATGTAATACCCCTGCTAAGTTTTGGGCAGCGTGGCGAGAAGAAGATATTTCTGATGCAGAGATGTATGCGCTTAAAAATAAGAAATTAACTGCTTCACAAAAACAGAGCCTATTTTCTTATCGTCCAGTCGATGACTTAAATTGGTATGAAAACCTAATTGCAGGTGGAGACTTAGCTGTTACAGGTCAAGATCAACTGCTGATTAGTCTATTAAAGCCTGAACGACTACTCGAAATGGTTCGCCTATATACGCTTTTCGATAAGAAAGCAGGAAAAATTGTTGCCCGTTATCAGCAAATCTTTGGTATCAAACGCCTCATTGAGCGTATTAGTACGAAGAACAGCAAAGGTGGACGCGAAGGTGGTGTCATTTGGCATACAACGGGCTCAGGTAAATCTTTTACCATGGTCTTTCTTAGTAAAGCTTTGATCTTGCATGAGGCTTTAAAACAATGCCGTATCTTGGTTGTTACTGACCGTGTCGATTTAGAAGATCAACTTAGTAAAACCTTTGTGTCTGGTGGAGAATTAGCCGGAAAAAGAGACAAGCAAAATGCCATGGCGACTTCAGGCAAACGCTTGGCTGAACAAATTGGTAAGGGTACAGAACGAATCATGTTCTCTTTGATTCAGAAGTTTAATTCTGCAACCAAGCTTCCTGAATGTGTTAACACAAGTTCAGACTTCATTGTCCTGATTGATGAAGGGCATCGAAGCCAAGGTGGTGAAAACCATGTACGTATGAAACTCGCACTGCCAAATGCGGCATTCGTGGCATTTACAGGTACGCCATTACTTAAAGATGAAAAGACCGTGAATAAGTTTGGTCCTATTGTTCATGCCTATACCATGCAGCGAGCGGTAGAAGATAAAACTGTAACACCTTTGCTCTATGAAGAACGAATCCCGGATTTAGATGTCAATGAACGAGCGATTGATACGTGGTTTGAACGGATTACAGAAGGTTTAAATGATCAGCAAAAAGCAGATTTAAAACGTAAGTTCGCGAGAAAAGGTGAGATTTATACTGCGGATGATCGTATTCGCCTGATAGCATTAGATATTGCCAATCACTTTGTGAAAAATATTGATGATGGTTTAAAAGGACAGCTTGCTTGCGATAGCAAGGCTTCAGCGATTAAGTATAAAAAGTACTTGGATGAAGCGGGCTTATTTGAGTCTGCTGTGGTGATGAGCCCACCTGATAGTCGTGAAGGGAATACGGATGTTGATGAATCGACTACTCCTGAAGTGACCCAATGGTGGAAAGAGAATGTCGGCACTCAGGATGAGCAAGCCTATACTAAACAAGTGATTGAGCGTTTTGAAAAAGATGATTCTCTCAAATTACTGATTGTGGTGGATAAGCTCTTAACAGGTTTTGATGAACCTAAAAATGCTGTTCTTTATATTGATAAAAACTTAAAACAGCACAATTTGATTCAAGCAATTGCGCGTGTAAACCGACTTCATCCAATGAAAAAGTTTGGTTTGTTGATCGACTATCGAGGTATTTTAAAAGAATTGGATGCCACAATTCTTGATTACCAAGATCTCGCTGCCCGTACCCAAGGCGGCTATGATATTAACGATCTCACAGGCTTATATACTCAAATGAGCTCCGAATACAAACGATTACCTCGTTTGTATAAAGCACTTTGGGCAATTTTTGCTGATGTGAAAAATAAAAATGATCCAGAGCAGTTACGCCAAGTTTTAGTCCCTCGTATTGAAGAACGTGAGGGAGAGTTAGTCGATATTCACTTAAAAGTACGTGATGATTTTTATGAAGCACTTACAGAATTCGCAAGTTGTTTAAAAGTTGCGTTACAGTCAGCAACCTTCTTTGAGGATAAAAGCTTTTCTGATGCAGATCGTCAGCACTACAAAGAAACAGTCAAACTATTTACAAGCTTGCGTCAGATTGTGAAACGAGATGCTGGAGAGACGATTGACTACGATCAATATGCTGAGCAAGTTAAAAAACTGATTGATAAGCATGTTGTAGGCATTGAGGTCAAGGACCCTGATGGTGTTTATGAAGTCGGTAAGATGGGTAAAATAGCTCAGCCTGAAGATTGGAGTGAAGAGAAAACACGTAATGAAACGGATATCATCAAAACTCGTGTAACGAAGATGATTGAGCAGCAATTGCGTGATGATCCTTATGCTCAGGAGGCTTTCTCTAAGCTGCTACGTCAAGTTATTGAAGAGGCAGAGAAAGAGTTTGATCATCCATTGAAGCAACACATGCTGTTTAGAGAGTTTGAAGAACAAGTTGAGGCACGTCGTTTAGATGAAATCCCTGATGTGTTCAGTGATAATAAGCATGCTCAAGCTTATTATGGTGTATTTAAGAAACTATTACCTGAAGCATTCTCGATAACAGATCAACAGAATCAAGATAAGTGGATTCAACTCGCTTTTGAGGTTGATCGTTCTGTGATGAGTTCTGTAGCTGAAAACTCAATTAATCCACAAAATATTGAAGCAGATATCCGTAAAAAACTATTACCGCAGATGTTCCGTGAATGTAAATCCATTGGGAGTGGTATGGATCAAGCCAAAAAAATTGTGGAAATGATCGTACAAATTACTCGGGTCGGTTTAAATGGGCTCTAGGATGAATATGCTAGATGAGAAAAAGTTAAGCATCATTTATGGTGGTGAAGTTGTTGATTTTGAGGTGCTTGAAAGTCCTAGCCGTACTGAAAAGATACTGATTAAAGTCTATGCTGATTGTCGGGTAGTTGTATCGGCACCGTTAAATGCAGATGATAAAACAATCATTGAAGCTGTAAAGCAGCGTAGTCGTTGGATCTATAAACAATTACGAGAGTTCCGTGAGCAAAGCAGATTTATCACGCCTCGCCAATATAAAAGTGGTGAAAGCCACTTTTATTTGGGTAAACAGTATCAATTAAAAGTGATTCATGATGATACCAAGCCAAAAGGTGTAAAACTTCTGAGGGGAAGATTGGAGGTAAACACCTTAGATACGGATATTGAAAGTATTAAATCTCACTTAAATGAATGGTATAGATCGCGAGCAAAAGTCATATTTGAAATACGTTTGCAACGTATTCTAGAACAGGCCTTATGGGTTGAAACTCAGCCTGATATTCGTTTGATGACCATGCGAACACAGTGGGGAAACTGCTCTCCATCAGGTGTACTTACGCTCAATCCTCATCTAGTTAAAGCGCCTACAATCTGCATTGATTATGTGATTCTGCATGAGTTATGCCATTTAGTTGAGCATAACCATAGTGATCGGTTCTACCAACTTTTGACTCAAGTGATGCCTGATTGGGAGGTGGTGAAAGAGAGATTAGATAACATGGCTGTGAAGTTTTTTGAATAGACTTTTATGATGCTTTCTTTAATATTATGTCCATAGTTGTTAGGGATTTTATGGACATTCTTTTATTTATTAATATTGATAAAAAACAAAATATTGAGAGTGTCCATACTACTTATTGTAATCCTTAGTGCGGTACAGCGGGCTTTTTGGTGGCTGCAAGTGAATATTTAAACGATCATTACAGTACTGAGATTTTTGCCAACCCTGAAGCAGCTAAACGTTTTAGTGAAGAAACTTTCTTTGGTTATGATTTTGACAGCACTATGCTTCGCATTGGTTCGATGAATATGATGCTGCACGGTGTAGAAAACCCACGTATTGAAAACCGTGATTCTTTAAGCGAAACGCATTCACATATTGCGGAAAAATACAGTCTAATCCTTGCCAATCCGCCATTTGCAGGCAGTTTGGACAATGAAAGCTGTGCTAAGAATATTCAAGCCGTAGTCAAAACTAAAAAGACCGAATTGTTATTTTTAGCCTTGTTCTTACGTTTGTTAAAAACAGGTGGTCGTGCTGCGGTAATTGTGCCTGATGGCGTGTTATTTGGTTCATCAACTGCACATAAAGCATTACGTCAAAAGATTGTGGAAGAGCAAAAGCTTGAAGCGATTATTTCCATGCCTTCAGGTGTGTTTAAGCCGTATGCAGGTGTTTCAACTGCGATCATGATTTTTACCAAAACCATGTCGGGCGGTACGGACAAAGTTTGGTTCTACGATATGCAGGCAGATGGTTATTCGCTGGATGATAAGCGTAACGAGCTAGATGCATCTAAGCATGAAAATAATAACATTCCTGACATTATTGCTCGTTTTAAAAACTTGGAAGCGGAAAGCACTCGTAAAGCCACAGAGCAAAGCTTTATGGTGGATAAAGCCGATATTGCTGCCAATGGTTATGATTTGTCGATTAACCGTTATAAGGAGGTGGTGTATGAACAAGTGGAATATGAAGCACCAAGTAAAATTTTGGCGGATTTAGAGGTACTTGAGCAGGATATTTTAAAAGGAATGGCTACGCTTAAGGAGATGCTTAAGTGATCAAGGTTAAGCTCTCTGAAATTTGTGATTTACAAAATGGATATGCTTTTAAATCATCTGATTATGTTGAAAATTCAAATACCTTAAGTTGTCGTATGAGTAATATTCGATTAGGTGGAATTTTTGATATTGAATACAATCCAAGATTCTTACCTGATAGTTTTGCTGACCAATATAAAGGTTTTCTATTGAAAGATGGTGATCTTGTAATTGCCATGACTGACCTTGCAAACGATCCAAAGCTTTTAGGTGTCCCGACTTTGGTGCAAACTGATGGTAGAAATATTTTATTGAATCAACGAGTTGGTAAGCTAATTATCAAAGATTCCTCTAAAGTAGATAATAAATACCTCCAACATGTGTTAAATGACCCGAAGACTAGAGAATATTATAGAAAATTCGCAAGTGGCGGTTTACAGATAAACCTAGGAAAAACGGATTTACTGAATGTTGAAATCCCACTCCCACCACTTGCAGAACAACGCCGAATTGCCTCTATTTTAGATCAAGCGGATGAGCTTCGCCAAAAACGTCAGCAAGCGATTGAAAAGTTAGATCAGCTTTTACAAGCCACTTTTATTGATATGTTTGGTGATCCTGTTAGTAATCCTAAAGGATGGCAGATTGAGCCACTAAAAAATAATATATTACATGCAAATAATGGTTTATCTCGCCGCAGAAAAGAATTGGAAAATGTAGGTGATATTGTTCTACGTTTACAAGATGTTCATTATGATGGGATTCACTTTGACAAAGAGTTGAATAGAATTTCATTGGATGACTCAGAAAAGAAACGCTTTTCTGTTGATGAAGGGGATATTTTATTTATTCGTGTTAATGGTAACCCTGAGTATGTTGGACGTTCTGCTGTTTTTTCAGGGTATAAAGAACCAATATTTCATAATGATCATTTAATTAGAATAAAATTAAGTGAGAGGTATATACCTAATTTCTTGAGCTATTGTTTCAATACTCCGCAAGGAAAAAACATCATTTCTAAGCAGATAAAGACTTCGGCAGGACAACATACAGTTAGCCAAGGAGGAATTGAAATAATGAAGTTTTACATTCCTCCAATAAAGTTACAGGAACAATGGGCTAACTTGTATTTAAAGATTGAAGATCAAAAGAAAAAGCTTAATGAGCAACTAGATATGCAAAATCAGTTGTTTAGTTCACTACAAAACCAAGCATTTAATGGCACTTTATAAAATTTGATTAAAAATATGAGGGTATATACATGAGCAACTTCTCGTTTTTAGAACCTGAATTTAAAAGCTTGGCAGCCACTGCCAAAGAAGCCGAAAAGCTCACGTATATATCCCCTCAATTTGCCCTTGCTGCGGCTCGTACATCACTTGAAAACCTTGTGCTATGGCTCTATCAATACGACAAAAAACTGACCCAACCTTATGATGCCTCACTACATAACTTACTCAACGATCTCAAATTTAAAGACCTGATTCCGCCCTATATTTGGGACAAAATGGACAACATCCGCATGGTCGGCAACAGTGCCGTACATGGGAAAAAGTTCAAACAACTCACCACCGAAGAAACAGTAAAACACATCAGCCATTTATTCCTGATGTATGTTTGGTTTGAACGGAACTATGGCTCACCCTCAAAAGACCGCTCTCAGTCGATTTTATTTAACCCAAAACTAATACCAAATGCTGACAATACTCAGCAAATCACCGCCAACCAAGAACAACTGCAAAAAGAAACAGAAGCCAAAGAAAAACAGTTTGCGGAGCAACATAAAGCTTTACGGGAACGTGAACAAAAACTATTTGAACTGTCCGCAAGTTTAGAAGAGCGTGAAAAATTACTTGCAAATATAGATGCTGAACTTGCACAAAAACGTGCAGACGTTGAACAAGCCAAAATTGCCAACAGCAAAATCGAAGACCATACCGACTATAAAGAAGACGAAACTCGAAAACTTAAAATTGACCTGATGCTTGAAGAAGCAGGCTGGGAAATAGGTACATCGGTTCGAGAGGAAGTTGCTGTAACAGGTATGCCGAGTCCATCGGGTAAAGGTGCAGTGGATTATGTACTGTATGATGCCAATGGCTTGCCTTTGGCTGTGGTTGAAGCAAAACGCACATCGACTGACCCTGATATTGGACAACAACAAGCCAAGCTCTATGCAGACTGTTTAGAGCAACAAACAGGACAACGCCCTGTCATTTTCTATACCAATGGTTACAAAACCCGAATCTGGAACGATGTGCAAGGTGGTCCACCACGCTTAGTTCACGGCTTCTATACACAGGCAGAACTCAAACGCCTGATCGAAAGACGCAAAAACAATCCTGATTTAAGCAGCTTCCCGATAAATACAGATATTGTCGAGCGTTACTACCAAACTCGTGCCATCAAAGCCATGCTTGCAGCCTATCAACGTAAAGAACGTGCAGGCTTACTGATTATGGCAACAGGAACAGGTAAAACCCGTACCGCCATTGCACTGGTCGATGTGCTGATGAAAGCCAATGTGGTGCAAAAAGCATTATTCCTTGCAGACCGTACTTCACTGGTCAATCAAGCGCACAACGCCTTTAAAGCCAATTTAAAAGATGCCTCATTCGTCAATTTACTTGAAGATAAAAACCAAGTCGGTCGAGTGTATTTCTCGACCTATCAAACCATGATCGGCTTGATTGACGAAAAAAATGCCGATGGTACACGCCAATTCGGCACAGGTATGTTCGACCTGATTATTGTCGATGAAGCACACCGTAGCGTGTACCAAAAGTTTGGTGAGATTTTTAAATACTTCGATAGCTTACTTGTCGGTTTAACTGCCACGCCACGAGATGAAGTTGACCGTGATACCTATGCACTGTTTGGCTTAGAAAGCGGTGTACCAACCGATTACTATGATCTTGACCAAGCCATTGCTGATGGTTATCTCGTGCCACCCAAAGCCTACTCAGTTCCGCTTAAATTCATGCGTGAAGGCGTGAAATATGACGAACTCTCTGAAGAAGAAAAACAACATTGGGATAGCCTAAATTGGGGCGATGAAGAAGCACCTGAAGAAGTTTCAGCATCCAAAATCAATAAAGAGCTGTTTAATACAGGCACGATTGATTTAATGCTCAAGCACTTGATGGAAAATGGTATTAAAACTGAAGGTGGAGATCGTTTGGGTAAAACTATTATCTTTGCCGTCAATCAAAAACATGCCCAATTTATTGCTGACCGCTTCAATGAAAACTATCCGCAATATGATGGCAAGTTTGCCCGTGTCATTACCCATGCCACTAAGTATCCACAAAGCTTAATTGATGACTTTAGCAAGAAAGATTTACCTGAGCCACAGATTGCGATTTCAGTGGATATGCTTGATACAGGCATTGATGTACCTGAAGTGGTCAACTTAGTATTCTTTAAAGCTGTACGTTCTAAAGTGAAGTTTATGCAGATGATTGGGCGTGGCACACGCCTCTGCAAAGAACTGTTTAGCCCTGAAAAAGATAAAAAAGAATTTTTTATCTTCGACTATTGCTCTAACTTTGAATACTTCAATGAAAATCCAGATGGTGCGCCTGTATCGACCACAGAGCCACTCGGACAACGCTTGTTTAAAGCACGTTTAAATATCCTGAGTTTACTGAATGCGAAGGACGATGCCACCGAAGAGCTAAAAGCTGTACAGCAAGACATGCGTCAAAGTTTACAGACTGAAGTGAAGTCAATGAACAATGACAATTTCATTGTGAAATCTGAACTTGAGCATGTTGAACACTTCAAAAATGATGATGCTTGGAACAACTTGGATGACCTTGCCATTGGTACGTTACGAGAACACATTTCTAAACTACCGAATCAACTTGAGCCTGAAACATTAGAAGCCAAATTGTTTGATATGCTTTGCTACAACCTTGAGTTGGCAGTATTGGAAAAGAACAATACAGCGATTCAGAGTTATGCCAATAAAGTAATTGAAATCGCTTCAAAGCTAGAAAGCAAAGAAAATATTCCTGTTGTTGCAGAACAGATTGCGCTGATTCAAGACATTCAAACCGTTGAATATTGGAAAGGCATCACCTTGCCAATGCTTGAGGCGATGCGTAAACGTATTCGTGGCTTGGTGAAACTGATTGAAAAATCCACATCGACTATTGTGTATTCCATGCTTGATGATGAAATTGGAGATATGCAAGCGGTTGATATTCCTGTCGTATCAAGTGGTGTCAATCTTGCTCAGTACCGTAAGCGTGTAGAAAGTTTCATCAAAGCGAATGAAAATCATATTACGATTGCAAAGTTAAAACGTGGTTTGACTCTTACACCGACTGATTTAAGTGAGTTAGAACGCTTTGTTTTTGAAGCGCAAGAAGTTGAAAGCCGAGATAAATTTGAAGAATGTTTTGGGACTGAAAAATCCTTACCTCTCTTCATTCGTTCTCTGGTCGGATTAGAGCGTCAGGCGGTTCAGGAAGCTTTTTCTAAGTATTTGCAAGGCTCAACGTATAACGAGAAACAAATACGTTTTGTGGAAATGCTAATTGAGCATTTGACTCAAAACGGTGTACTGGATGCGGCACAACTTTATGAACCACCTTTCAATCAAATCCACTATGAAGGAATTGACGGTGTGTTTAGCGAAGCAGATGCTGACAACATATTTGGGGTTGTTGAAGCATTTAATGAAGCGGTGGCGTAATAATTAAGGGTAAAATGATGAAAATTGATAAAGTAATTCTAAAAGGTTTTAGAAATTATAAAGATGCGACAATAAATTTTAATAATAACACTTTAATTATTGGTGAAAATGATGTTGGTAAAACTAATCTCATTTATGCATTACGCCTCATGTTAGACAGAAGTCTTTCTGAATTGGATATAGAGCCATCAGAGTTGGATTTTCATGTACAGGGTGGTGTCC
Organism: Acinetobacter sp. S4400-12; assembly: GCF_024129495.1. NCBI lineage: Bacteria > Pseudomonadati > Pseudomonadota > Gammaproteobacteria > Moraxellales > Moraxellaceae > Acinetobacter > Acinetobacter sp. S4400-12. The sequence goes on from NZ_JAMXYB010000004.1 coordinate 47,196, forward strand.
AGTCTGAAAATTTAGAAATCATAATTAAATTCTTTGATATTAAAGAAGAAGCTGCATTATCCATTTTGAAAGAACACGTAAGTGATGATGGAGAATGTGTTTTTAAATACATGGCTTCTAAAGAAAATCTAGATTATAAATTATATCTTGGTCAAAATGAGACAGACTTATCTGAAATTCAAAGTCGTTATTATTTAAAATATATCAATTTAAAGTATATTTCTTCCCAAAGAGATTTAAGCAAATTTATTGCTAAAGAGAAAAAACAATTACTTAGGATCTCCAAAACAAAGATTACTGAAGAACAAGAAAAGCTTGATCGAGAAAACGTACTAGAAATTTCTAAGCAATTGGTTGACCTAGACGATAAAGTTGCACAATTAGAATATGTAAAAACTGCTACTCAAGAAGTTAATTTAGAATTAAAGAAATTAGCTTATGCCCATGATGATTATGATGTAAAACTAAATGCTAGTGGTATAGAAGTGGATGATTTTATTAATAAATTACAATTAGGGGCAATGAGCGGTGGCTCAAATGTTATGTTGGGTGGTGATGGACGTAATAATCAAATTTTAATTGCTTTATGGAAGGCACTGAGCGAATTTGAACACGATTCAAATGATGAAGTAGTGTTTTATGTTGTTGAGGAGCCAGAGGCACATTTACACCCACATCAACAAAGAAAATTAGCTAGTTATTTATCTTCAGAATTACAAAGTCAATGTTTAATAACAACACACTCTCCGCAAATAGCCTCAAGTTTTTCGCCAAGTTCTATTATTAGATTATTTAAGAAAGATTTCTCTACAATTGCGGCCAGTAATGGTTGTACAAAAGAACTAGAAAAAGCATGGGAAGAATTAGGTTATAGGATGAGCATTATCCCTGCAGAAGCATTTTTTTCAAGTGGTGTTTTTTTAGTTGAGGGCCCATCTGAAGAAATTCTATATAAGGAACTGTTGCTTAAAAATAAAGTTGATATTGATTACTATAATTTATCCGTTTTTGCAGTTGGAGGAATTCAATTTAAAGTATTTGCAGCCGTTTTAAGAGCTCTAGAAATACCATTTTCATTAAGAACTGATAATGATATTAGTACTGTAGAAATGAATTGCAAAGTTCATGGTTTTAATAAAAATGACTCTTTAAATCCTTGCTATGTATATAAGAAAATTGAAATTAATTATACAGATGAAAAATGTATAAAATGGCAATATCTAGGAGTTAATAGATGCTATGGAATATTAAATAGAGATTCCGAAAAATGGAAGCATAGTCTTTACCCTTTAAATAGAGTTAATATTTTGGGTGATAAACGGTGGAAAGCCTTTGAAAAGACGATAAATGCACATGGCATATTTATGTCTAATATAGATTTAGAGTGTGATTTAGTAAGTGTTGCTTCTGAAGAAATTAAGAAGGCATTAGGTAAAAAAAATAATAATAGTGCAGTAGATTTTCTCAAAAAAAGCAAAGCCCTAAATATGCAAATATTAATGGCTAAATTAGAAAAGAAAGGCTTTGAAAAAATTTATGAAAGTGATTTTGGTAAGCCGATTAGGTACTTAATAAATTTATTATTAAAACAATCTGACACTGACACTGAATCTCCAGTTCTTATTAATACGAACTCTGAAACTGCCAAAGAAGTGGTCTTGTTATGAAGTTGACGAATGATCAAATAAAAGCAATTCAAGATATTGAAAATAATTCGGTAATCATGGCGTGTCCAGGGAGTGGAAAGACTACCGTTCTTATTAATAAAATGAGTTTATGTTGTGAAAAGTTAAAAAGACATAATGGAATAATAGGATTATCTTTCACCAGAAAATCTAGTGAAGAGTTGAGAAGAAAATTTCAAAAGAAGACGATAAGTTCAAATCTCAATTATCTAGGTACTATAGATGGCTTTCTGATCAATGAAATTATTAGACCTTTTTTGCCAAAGCTATGGGGCAATGAGAACGATGATATTGAGATCGTAAGTATTTTATCGGAAGAAGAATCTATTCCATTTGTACAAGAGTTTGCGAATGGAGAAATATATTTAAAAGATATAGAAAATGATAATGCTTTTAAGGGATTATTTTTAAGTGGAAAAATATGGCAAAGAACAGTAACACCTTTAGCTTTGTTTGTACTTAAAAATTCATCAGTCTGTAGAAGATACATATCATCTCGATATAAATACTTGTTTGTAGATGAATATCAAGATACTTCATCAGGACAACATCTAGTTTTTCTAGAAATTTTAAAACTAGGGTTGAAATTTACAGCGGTAGGAGATATTGATCAATCAATTTACAGATGGCGTGATGCTATTCCTGAAAATTTAACTTCGCTTGTAAATGAGCACAATTTTAAAGAATATGCTATTGATCAAAACCATAGATGTGACCCATCTATTGATTTATATGCTAGAGCTTTTTTAAAAGGTATAGATCTAGAAGAAATTGATAAAAAAAACATATTTGGATTGCATATAAATAATTCAGGAAAACATAGATACGCTAAGTTAGATGATTTTATACAAAAAATTAAAGATGAGAATAATTTTGATTTTTCAGATTTTGTGATATTAGCAGCTAATAATGCAACGGTTCAGCATTATGCTTTGAATACGCGTCATAGTTATAGAATTTACGAAGATGATCCTCTTGATAGTATGAATCATTATATTGCACAGTTATGTTCTGATTTGATTTTATATAAATTTTGTAAGAATTATTCAAGTTACTCAATATATGAGAACTATAAGTCTAGGTTTATTAATATTAAATTAAATGATTTTAAGGTTGAAGTTAAAAAAATAAGAACTGAAAATGATACTGATGAAATTTGTGAAATAATTAAAGGCTTAATTAATAAAACTAATTATAAAGGTGATTGTGAAAATTTTATTTTGGCAACAAAAAATATTTTTAATGATGAATTCTTGTTGAAAAAATATAAACCACATAATAAAAATGAATTACAAATAATGTCAATTCATAAGTCAAAAGGTTTGGAGTTTAAAGTTGTTATCCACCTTGGTTTGGAACAATGGGTATTGCCACGTAAAACAAAGAAACAAGGTCAATGGACTTTTAGCGATTTAGAAGGGGATAAAAATTTACACTATGTTGCGATCACACGAGCTGAAAATCTATGCTATTTAGTAGATATGCCTATAAGAGTAAAATCAGAAAATAACGTGTTTAAAGAGATGAATGCAAATAAATCTGAATTCCTATGTATTGAAAGATTGAACAAGCATATTGTTGATCTAGGAGTTATGTAGCTATTCTTAGATGTAATTTGGATTTAGAGATTTCTCTAGAACTATTAATCAGGAATCGGTGGACTATTCTTAATTGGAATCGGTGGACTACTCTTAATTGGAATTAGTGGACTACTATTGGTGATATATACACAAGGTTCACTTGATCTGATCACTAGTTGATGTATATCGTGCGCTATACTTTACAGCTTACTGAATAAATCGTTTAATCATCGCATATTTGAGTGATGTATAAGTTGATCCAAAAAATGCCCAAACAATCCCGATTCCTTTGTATTGGCGGTTTCCTCAACGGAACGCAAGTCAAAGACCAAGGTGACAGCTTTATCTGCGTCGAAAAAGGCAAAAATGTCACCTATACTAAAAAGGAAATATTCCATCCTGATTCATGGGATCACGATTACTACGTTTGTGAAACGACCACAGACAAACAGGCACGAAATTGGGTCTATGACATTGAGTCAAAATAATATTTAATTCGATAAAGAAAAAACATGGGTTGGCGTTATCGTCAGCCCATTTTTATATATGTTTTAAAATATTCAGACAATAAAAAGCCCCATGGTTAGGGGCTAGTCGTATAACTCACGTTATACTCATATAAGGCTCATCTCATACTGAGCGTATTAAAACATAAATAGATCCGCTTGTGTGAGATAACTGATCCTTCTTTTCAGATTATTCAATCATCAACAAATCCGTATTATTGGCCAGCTTTAAAGGACGCAGGGCAAAAATCGAACGGGTGTGACGAATTCCCTTCATGGAATATAGGTTTTTACGCAAAAAACGTTCGTAGTGTTCAGAGTTTTTCACTGCGACTTTGACCAGATAATCATAATCACCCGTGACCAGATGAGCTTCCACCACTTCAGGCATATTGGCCAAGGCTTCACTGAACTCATTTAAAATTTCATCATCATGACGTTCAAGCGTGATTTCAATAAAGAACAGCTCATTAATCCCTAAGGCTTTGGCATTAATATTGGCAGTATAACCCTCAATAATATTATTATTTTCCAGGCGTTTTAAACGCGTCCAGCAAGGAGATGTGGACAGGCTTACTTTCTCCGCCAGTTCGGTCACACTTAGGCGACCATCCTTGCGAAGTTCTCGGAGAATTTTGCGATCAATGCGATCCAATATGTAGTCATTATCAGTCATGTTGAAAGAAAGCAAATTAAAACATAGAAATAAGTTATACCATTGATAACCAGGAAGTGAACATACATTGTGTATATCAGTGTGCGCTTGCACTAAAAGTAGTCAAGCTTAAAAAAGATCATACCAAAAAATTGAAAAATACCACTTTGCATTGAGGTTTAGTGACAGCAATGGTAAATGCAGCTTTTATCTTATTTAACAAATCGGATGTCATGGTTAATCTTGAAGTGATTCTCTCAAGCAGTGCTTGCCTAAAATAGCAGGATATAAAAAAGAGGGTCTACTTTAAAGTTTTGGCTTTGTAGTAGACCATTCGAACAGTTTAAAGTCGAGCTTCTATTAAAGGGCCGAGGCTTACTTGAATTGTTGAGCTAAAAATAGCCTAAGCTGCAATTTCTTTTTCAATAATAGGCCATAAGTTTTCATGTGAAGATTTGAACATTGACATATGCCCAATCGCCTTGTGTCCTAGAGTGGAAGGATTCAACTCAATGGCTTTTGTTGCAGCATTTGGATACAGGCGTAACAGGTCTTTTACATTGGCTTCGGTAGCAATTTCATCATCTGTAGACCAGATGGCCGTAATAGAACACTGAATCTGTGCATGATAATCCTGCTGTCGGGTCACGGTTTTACCAATGGCATTGATTACATAACCTGGCTTGCTGCAAAATTGTGCCCATTCACGTGCTACATCTTTGGGCAGGTTTTCTCCCATCCCAATGGCACGGGTGGGTCCATAGCCAAGAGTGAAGCGTGATAAGGGAAAAATCACATCAAACATGAGAGGTGCCAGTAATTTGGTTCGCCCTTTTAAGCCTTTGATATGGCCTGTGGAGCCAGAAATGGCAATTACCTTAGCCACTTTTGCATGGTTTGGCACAAGGCCGAGTAGCTGTCCACCTGCACTATGACCCAGCAAGATGAGCCGTTCAGCCTTAGTTTTATCTAAAAGAGCATCAATTGCCGCAGGAATATCCTGCTGTCCCCATTGCACGATGCTGGCTGTCGACTGTTTTAAAGGTCCATATAAAGATTGACCAATTCCCCGAAAGTCAAAGACCAAGACGGCATAGCCTTGTGCCTGTAGCCAGCAGCTAAAACGATGATAAAACTGTTTGGTAATTCCCGTCGCTGGACAGATTAAAATGGGATAGGGTTGTTGTTTGGATGCAGATGCTTCATAAAAACATGCGCTTAATTGGTAGCCATCTTGGCAGTTTAGGGTCAATGTTTCAAATTTAGACATAAGCTACACTATATTTTTAAATCAGAATGATTAATTTAATGTACACCAGTTCTAAAAAGAAACTCGTTCAAATAATGACTAAAAAGTCAGTAGGATGACGACAGGGAATAAAACTATGGAAGTAGCAGCACTTGATCTGGCAGTCAAAATTGCCATCATTTTTAGTGGAATTTTCTTATGGGTGGGCATGCTGACCGGCGTGTGGAAATATTGGCAGATCCGGAACTCTGCACAATCTCGGGCGCATTATTATGTCGATATTGCACATCGCAGTAGTTTGCTCTATGCACCTGCATCCTTGATTTTGGCGGTACTCGCTCATGTATCGGCATTTTCCGCAGCGCTTAACTTGATCTGTGTCATCGTGAATATAGTCTTTTTCAGCTTTTCAATCGGGGCTTATATTCTGCACGGCTATTTGAGAGATACCACGAATCAGTTTAAGACACCACATCAATTGGGCAGGTGGAATTTCCCTGGTATTTTGATGACAGTCGCGATGCTAGGATTAATTATTGCAGAAGTGGGAGGGACAGGAGTTTTGCTGTATGGTGCAGTTTTAGGGTTATTTTAGGTTCTGTCTTGTATTATTTTTTTCTGTCCAGATGGATGAGGGGGCAGCTCATCCATCTGGGGCAATCTAAAAATTGAGGAAGTGATTAGCGGTATTTCTGGTCAACGAGGGCCCAGAGGAAAAAGACCATCGAGACAATCATCGCATAACCGAAATATTCAAGTTTTAAATTGCCTTGAATTAAACAATGAACAAATAAAGTCAGCATGAGCGCGATGCTAGTGCTTAAAAAGGTCACCAAGTCGGTATTGGTTTTAAGAGCATCAATGAAGACTTGCTTGTTGAAATGTACTGATAACATCTCCATTTCTCCTATAGTTATTGGTCTTATTAAATGACTAAAATAGAGTAACTTAGTCAGAATTGAATATACAGTTGTACTGTTTAATTTCAGCTTTTGCAACTGTTCCAGAAAGCTTTCACAGTGAAAAAGCTTGACTTTAGTCAAGTATCTTTATAAACAATTGATTTAAAATGAATTATAGTTGCATGCCAAAGGCCAGAACGGTCAATTGCAAAAGTTTGCAACTTTTTAGATTCATCTTAGGTGAAAGAGAAAAATTTTACGCTTAAATGATGGAGAAATAATCAATTTTGTGTAAGTGTTTGTATAAGTAGGAGGTGATTTTGGTTTAAGTCAAAAACCTTAAGTATTTAAAACGCATAAATATATTTTTATTTGAGCCAGATTATAAATCTTATTGTGCCAAGCTATCCAGTAAAAAAAATCGTTTTTTGCTATTTTTATATCAATTTTTGACTTATTTGCGCTAACAGGGCTTTGCAGGGTGTAAACAATAAATGTCCGTTTGGGTAAAACCTGACAATTATTGATCACGCTAAAAAACGGATTTTGGGTAAAAATTCGCTTTTTTATGACCTCAACATGCTAGAAAGATTAGTTTCTAATACGGTCAATCACAGCTGCAATCAGTAGAACAATCATGGAGGGGATAAACCAGGCCATATTTTGTTCAGAAAGTGGCAAGCTCTCTAAGCTAGCAGGTAAACTGAAACCGGCAACTTTTAAGCCATCAAAGATACCAAAGATCAAGGCAACCAAGGTCACTGGAGCAATGACATGCGATGGTTTCTTAAAGAAGCCTGTCAAGAAGCTCAGCATAATAACTGTAATGGCGGGTGGATAGATCGCACTTAATACCGGGACTGAAACTGCAATCAGTTTGGTTAAACCGAGGTTAGATATCAGCAGCGAAAAACCAATCAGGATCAGGACAAGAACTTTATACGGAATTTTGGTCAGGTTGGAGAAGTACTCTGCACAGGCACAGGTCAGGCCGATTGCAGTCACCATACAGGCAATAAAAATCATGCCGGACAGGAAGTACGCGCCCATGTCACCAAAGGCATATTGCACATATGCATGCAGAATAACCGCCCCATTGGCCGCATTTGGAGCAACTTCATGACTACCCAGACCCAGTTTAAACAGGCTCAGATAAACCAGGGTTAAACCGATCCCCGAAATAATCGCAGCATTCACTGCATATTTGGTAATCAGCTTCTTGTCCGTTACGCCACGCGATGTAATTGCTTTTACAATCACAATACCGAAAACCAGAGCACCCAAGGTGTCCATGGTCAGATAACCATTCACAATCCCTTCAGAAACCGGGCTGTCAATATAGCTGTTGATCGGTGCAGGTGGTGCCTGGGCCGGAATCATGACAGCGGCCACTCCTAAGATAATCAGGGAGATAATCTTAAGCGGAGAGAGAAAATAGCCGACAGTATCCAGAATCTTGTTCGGATACAGAGAAACGAGCATCACGACAGCAAAATAAATACTGCTATAAATTAGCAGGCTACTGGATTCATTGCCGAAATAGGAAGAAAATCCGATTTCATAAGAAACGGTGGCGGTACGCGGAGTTGCAAATAAAGGACCGACGGCCAGATAACAGATCACAGTCAGCAAAATACTGGCCGCTTTGCCCAAAGGCGAGCTTAAAATCTGGATAGAACCTTCAACACGAGATAATGCAACAATGGTGATAACTGGTAAGCCGACAGCAGTAATCAGAAAACCGAAAGCAGCTAACCATACGTGTTCACCGGCCTGTTGCGCCACAATCGGTGGAAAGATAATGTTACCTGCACCAATAAATAGTGCAAAGGTCATAAAACCCAAGGCAACAATATCCCGAGTACGGAGACTTGTCATAAAGGGAGAGTAGTAAAAGGAAAAATAGATTTTAGAATATCTGTACGGGTTTTTGGAGTTTATTTTAGCTGGAAAGGCGCTGATTGTATTGCTCTTGCTCATTAAATTAACAAATATTCTAAATTTGGTGGAAATATATTATTGATATTTTTAAAGAAAAATAAAATCTATATTTTTCTGACAAATTATTCAGAATTTACAATAAATTGAAAACTTTATTGTTTGTATAAATAGTCAGCATTAAAAAATTGTTTTGCCTAGCGTTAAATACCTGTCTAGCCCAAGAACCTCGGCATTCTCAGCTAAAAAGGACTATAATTGAGTGATTCAGATTGAGGATAAATTGATGCGAGCGCCAGCCATTAGTCTTAAAACCGAGCAGGATATTGAAAAACTGCGCATATCCGGGCGCTTGGCCGCGCAGGTTCTGGCGATGATTGGAGCGCACGTGAAAGCAGGGGTGACCACTGAATATCTGGATGATCTGTGCCATGATTTTATTGTCAATACTTTGAAAGTGACACCTGCCAATATTGGCTATTATGGCTATACCAAAACCACCTGTATTTCTCCCAATGAAGTGGTGTGTCATGGTATTCCTTCTGCCAAAACCATCTTGCAAGACGGCGATATTATTAATATTGATGTCGCTATTATTAAAGATGGTTATTTTGGTGATACCAGCCGTATGTATTATGTCGGTACGCCATCAGCTGAAGCGAAGCGTCTGGTTAATACGACTTATGAGGCGATGGTGGCCGGTATTCATGCCGTGAAACCGGGGGCAACACTGGGCGATATTGGCTATGCCATTCAGACTGTGGCAACACGGGAGGGGTATAGCATCGTCAGAGAATATTGTGGTCATGGAATTGGCAAGGTGTATCATGAACAGCCGAATATTCTCCATTATGGACAACCGGGGCAGGGCATTAAGCTGGTGCCGGGTATGGTCTTTACGATTGAGCCGATGGTGAATATGGGCAAAGCACGAGTCAAAGAACTTAAAGATGGCTGGACGGTAGTCACCGCAGACAAATCCTGGTCTGCGCAATGGGAACATATGGTTGCTGTGACTGAAACAGGCTTTGAACTGTTATCGCCATGGCCTGAAGGCACTGGGGAATATCCGGAAATTTAAATTCTGCTATAGCCAATGAAAATACAGTAACCCATTACACCGGCTCACATAACTTACATTAGCCGGTATTCTGTGGACGAAAGCCTACAAAAGACTACAGCAAGAAGTGGTTTCGAGCTTTGACAGAGCTTATATTCATCTTGTTTAGCCTAGATGTTTCCTCTTTTCACTCAAGTGCTGTCCTGTAGTTTCCAGCTCATTTTCTAATGAAAATGAGCTTTTTTTATGTGAGCGAAAATTCTTTCAAAGTCTTTTATCTCAACTTTAATCCTGTTGTAGCTGCTCTACCAGATAGTCAATAAATACCCGCACCGCAGGCAACAGGCCGCGACGTGATGGATAAACAACATGGGAAATCCCATGGGCTGCTTTCCATTCAGGTAAGATCTGTACCAACTCACCGCGTTGTAGATGGTGTTCGACGACGTGATCCGGCAATAAGGCCACGCCACATCCCGAGGCGGCCAGCTGGGTCAACATGTTTAGGTCTGAACCGCATACGGTTGGGCTAACCTGGATTTTCTTTTGCTGCTGTCCATTTTGCAAGACCAGAAATTGCTCACTATGTTCTTCAACCATACTGAGAATTTTGTGGTCGGCCAGTTGCTCAGGGCTTTTAAGATCACCGAATTGATTTAGATAGCCCTGACTTGCAAACAGATGCTGCTCCAGTTTGGCAAGCTGGCGAATCACCAGGTTTGGATCATCATTCAGACTGGATCGAACCCTTAAGGCCAGATCAAATCCTTCATTGATAATATCGACACGACGATTGGTCACCAGCATCTGAATCTTGATTTCTGGATATTTTTTGAGAAAGTCTGGAAGGATTTTGGCCATTTCATTTTGAGCCATTGAAACTGGCAGACTGACTTTAATTACGCCACGTGGTTCGGTACTTAAATGATCCACCAGATCATGTGCAGCCTGTGCGGCATTTAGCATGACCTGGGCATGCCGGTAGATATTCATGCCGATGTCGGTCACGGCAAAATGGCGTGAACTGCGTTGAATCAGACGGACGCCCAAACGTTCTTCCAGATTATAAACGCGTCGACTTAGTTTGGACTTGGGAATATTCGTAGCACGTTCAGCAGCACTGAAGCCGCCATATTCGACCACTTGGGCAAAGCAATAAAAGTCATCCAGATCCGTCAGCATTTTCTTTGATTCCATATATGCAACAATATGCTGATTAAAGTCTGATTGTTGCATAGTGTCAATTGCAGCTGATTAAAAAAATTTGGACAAGGCAATTATTCAACATGACGCGATTCATCGTTGCTCATAGGAAAAGCCCATTCGGTATGAATAGGTTTTTTGAAAATATTAATCCTCTTGTTCTTAAAGGGCTTTTATAGAGAGTATTGGGTTCATTTTAGAAACTATTAAATTAGCTTAATCAAAATAAACTGCTAGCCCACTCCAACTGGGTCACTCTAAGGAGGCCAAGTCTAGTTGTATTGCAGGTGACCAATTACCCTTTGGATGAAGACAGAATGCCCATCTTTTCTTAATTACTGGCATTTCTTTTAATCATCCAGGTGGAATCCATATGAATGAGCTATCTCTAACTTTTTAGGAACTGGAGAACCACAGCCTGTAAAAAAGCAAGAAGTAAAACCTGAGTCTTGTCTAAATATTCCAATAGAATCTATACCAGAAACCCAATCAAATAATCTTTCATTCAGCAAAGTAGATGAGTCTGCTCCTGTACCACTTTATTGACGACATCAGCTGCAATGACAGAGATACCTTGTATAACTGTCTTCATTGATGAAGAATTTAACCGTTCCGTATAAGCAGCTACCACTAATTTTTCATTTATCACTCTTAGATAAGTCACATGTATCATAAAAACGGGATGATACATTTATCCTTATTGATGCTTATAAATGTAGTTGGGTGTAGCAAACTATAACTAAAATTTTTTAAATAATTAATTGTTTAACATATTGTTTGCTGCATAAAAAGAGCTTGTTATCGATCCTGCATCTAAAAAATATTTATCCAAAAATGCCATAAGTTGGGTCGCAACATGGGCTAATGAGGGTAGGTTAAAAACTAAGAGACTGTTTTGATGATTATATCAATAACCAACTATGTACCGTTTGATGTTCAGGACTGCAACTGCTTCACTAAAATCGACAGGCCTTCGGTTGCTGTCTTGGCAATTTTCTGAAACTGGGCAGGAAGATGCTGTTGCTCTGCTTTGGGGTCAATATAGTAGGCGGTGCAACTGGCAGGAATGTCATGAATTAACCCGGCCACTGGGTAGACCTGTAAGCTGGTACCAATCACGATAAAAATATCTGCATCTGCGACACACAGCTGGGCATCTGTATAAGCCGGCACCGCTTCGCCAAACCAGACCACATGGGGGCGTAATGGATAACCTTGCCTGCAAAAATGCTTGTTCAGATTCAGCTCGGCGCCTTCCACGGAATAGAATTCCCGGGTATTTTCTGCGTCCGGACCAGAGCTTTTGGCCAGTCGGATGTTGCCATGTAAATGGATGACTTTGGAGCTGCCCGCACGTTCATGTAAGTCATCAATATTCTGGGTGATGACGTAGACATCATAATTTTTTTCTAAGCGGGCAATGTGCTGATGGGCAATATTGGGCTGTGCCTCCAGAATATTTTTACGCCGTGCATTATAAAAACGTTGTACCAACTCTGGATTTTTAGCCCAGGCCTCAGGGGTGGCGACCTCTTCAATGCGATATTGTTCCCAAAGCCCATCACTGTCACGAAAAGTATTAATTCCGCTTTCGGCGCTTATGCCTGCACCGGAAAAGACCACCAGTTTTTTCATCGCCATTCTCCTGGGTTAAATTGCTGTTCCGAACGAGTTTACTGTCGAGGGTGCTAGGTGATGTTCTTTCAGAAATCTGGACAGTTCTTTGGCAAATTTGACCGGTTCAGTCAATAAAGGAGTATGACCAGATTTGTTAAATAGTACCTGTTTGGCCTGTGGCAGGCTTTCTGCAATCAAACGTTGACCTTCAAAGGGATAGAGTCTGGACTGAACGCCGCTAAAGAAGGTCACCGGACAAGAGAGTTGGCTAAGAGCTGTGCGGTAGTCTTCTCGGTGATATAGATAGTTGTTGATATACCACAGCATATAGTCTAGGCGCTGAGAGGGAAGCAGTAGACCCTGCAAACGCGGCTGACTCAGAATGAATTCACAGGATTTTAAGCTGAGCTTATGTCTATTTTGCAGTTGTATAAAGCGCAGCCATAGAGCAGCCAGCGCTGCACGTACTGAGCTTTCCAGCTTCTGGATGGAGCCAAGATGGACATGCTGAGCCAGAAGCAGGGAAATCTCTTGCAAAATCCCGATAAATTCTTGATGGCGCGAACCAAAAAGTCCAAATGCCCAAGCATCGTCTACCGATATTTTAGGGGATTGATCAATATGTAAATAGGCGGAAATATGTTGGGCAAAGTGATCATAATGCAGGCCATGCATCGCCGTCGTGGCACCCATGGAATAAGCAATTACCATGAGTTTGTCCAGATTTAACTGGGCTAGAACCGAACGTACATCTTGCCAGTGACTGGAAATGGCATCCAGATCGGACGGGATTTTGCAGTTGCCGGATGCGCCAAAGCCACGCCATTCAGGAATAATAAAACGGAAATTTTTTCGATGCGGATAGAGAAAAGCAGCCCATTGCCAGCTCAGCATGCCCAGACCGGATAATACCAGCACCGGTTGTCCCTGACCGTATTCGCGGACAAACAGTTGTTCAGCATCGGGCATGGTATAAAAAGGCATGGCTATACTCCAGGGTGTATTTTATTGTAATTACCTTAAAATTGTTTAAGACGCGGAATGAGCTGTTCTAACCAGTGAATCCAGCCCGTTTCCTGATCAATACCCAGTTGCAGAATCATTTTGTGAATATACAAGGTACGGTCATTTTCATCGGCTTGGGCAAAATCCTTGGCAAAAATCTGCTGATAGGTCTTTAATTTTTCTTTATGCAGTTTCAGGTGGCGTTCCAGTTCAGGCAAGGTGCTATTGCCTCCAAGCTGCGCTTCGGCCCGTAAACGTACCATTAATTCTTCACGCAATTGTGCTGGCGGACTTTGCTCAAGCATCCAGCTGGTCAGCTCTTCACGGCCCAGACGTTCGACCTGATAGGTTTTTTTACGTGACTGGGCATTTTCTTCTTTCAGGGTGGAAATCCAGCCTTTGCCTAACATGGCATTTAATTCACGATAAATTTGCTGATGGGTGGCATTCCAGAAAAATCCCATGGAACGGTCAAAACGGCGTGCCAGTTCAATACCGGTACTGGGTTTTTCAATCAGGCTGGTCAGCAGAACGTGGGCTAAAGACATAGACGTCTCAAAAAATGACTCAGGATTATTATGCAACATGTTGCATAAAAATCAATTCTGACATATAAAATAGTGCAACAAGTTGCATTAAAGCTGATGGTTGAGGGAGAAAATGGTCAGCTTGTAAAACAATAGCCAGCATAAACGCACGCTCAGGAGTAGAAATGTCTAAATATCCCAACTTACTTGCCCCACTGGATTTGGGCTTTACCACTTTAAAAAACCGGGTATTGATGGGGTCAATGCACGTAGGTCTTGAAGAAGTACCAGGTGGCTATGAGCGGATGGCAGCCTTTTATGCGGAGCGTGCCAAAGGTGGTGTGGCTTTAATCGTTACAGGCGGGATTTCCCCCAATGATCATGGTGTGACCTTTCAAGGTGGCTCCAAGCTCGACACAATTGAAGAAGCAGAAAAGCATAAAGTGATTACCCGGGCCGTCCATGAGGCGGGAGGTAAGATTGCCATGCAGATTCTGCATACCGGGCGTTATTCCTACCAGGCTGAAAATGTGGCACCGTCACCTATTCAGGCCCCTATTAATCCGGTAAAACCGCATGCTTTAACTTCTGCAGAAGTGCAGCAAACCATTGATGATTTTACTAACTGCGCCGGACTGGCTCAGTATGCCGGTTATGATGGCGTAGAAATCATGGGTTCAGAAGGCTATCTGATCAATGAGTTTATTGCCGCACGTACCAATCACCGTGATGATGAGTGGGGGGGGAGCTATGAAAACCGCATTCGTTTCCCGATCGAGATTGTTCGCCGTACCCGTGAAAAAGTCGGTGAGAACTTTATTATTATTTATCGTCTTTCTATGCTGGACTTGGTCGAGGGTGGCTCAACGCTGGAAGAAGTGGTTCAGCTGGCAAAAGAAATTGAAAAAGCTGGTGCAACGATTATCAATACCGGAATTGGCTGGCATGAAGCACGTATCCCTACGATTGCCACCAAAGTGCCACGAGCAGCCTTTACTTGGGTAACACGCAAGCTGAAAGGTCTGGTTAATATTCCGCTGATCACCTCTAACCGGATCAATACGCCTGAAATGGCCGAATATGTACTGGCCTCGGGTGATGCCGACATGATTTCCATGGCACGTCCGATGCTGGCTGACTCTGAATTTGTCCTCAAGGCAGAGCAGGGGCGCAGTGATGAAATTAATACCTGTATCGGCTGTAATCAGGCTTGTCTGGACCATATTTTCTCGATGAAAGTTGCCACCTGTCTGGTCAATCCGCGAGCTTGCTATGAAACTGAATTAATTTTTAAAGAAGTTAATGACGCAAAAAATATTGCCGTAATTGGCGCTGGCCCGGCCGGTCTGAGTTTCGCAGTCTATGCTGCCAATCGTGGGCATAACGTGACCATATTTGAGGCAGCGGCGCAGATTGGTGGACAGTTTAATATAGCCAAAACCATTCCGGGCAAGGAAGAGTTTTATGAAACCTTACGTTATTTCAAACGACAGATTGAACTTCAGCCGCGTATTAAATTAAAGCTGAATCATAGCGCCAGTTTTGAAGAACTTGTCAGCTCAAGTTTTGATGACATTGTAGTGGCAACTGGAGTAACACCACGCCAGTTGTCGATTCCGGGTATTGACCATCCTAAAGTACTGTCTTATCTGGACGTGCTGAAAGAGCGTAAGCCGGTAGGTCAGCGGGTCGCGATTATCGGTGCCGGAGGAATTGGCTTCGATACCGCAGAATACTTGAGTCACGAAGGTGAAAGCGGCAGTGTTAACCCGCAAAAATTCTATGATGAATGGGGGATTGATACCGAATATAACCAGGTAGGCGGCCTGAAAGCGCCAGAACTGGAAAAATCAAATCGTGATATTTATTTATTACAGCGTAAAGCCGTTTCAGTTGGTGCAGGTCTGGGTAAAACTACCGGCTGGATTCACCGCACCGGCTTAAAACATCGTGATGTAAAAATGATCGCGGGCGCCAGTTATAACCAGATTGATGATCAGGGACTGCATATCACGGTGAATGACAAACCTATGCTGCTGGAAGTGGATCATGTGGTGATTTGTGCAGGTCAGGAGTCATATACCGCTATGTTTGATGAACTGAAGGCTGCAGGCAAAAATGTGCATCTGATTGGAGGAGCCAAAGAGGCGGGTGAACTGGATGCCAAGCGTGCTATTCGTCAGGGTGCTGAACTGGCTGCGGCGATTTAATCGCCTTCCAGCCCTCTTTTAAAGGGCAAGAAATCCCCCCCCTTTACCAATAAGCAGTTGGGAGGGGGCCTTAGCTAATATTCAGGGATGGGGGCTGGAAACAATTCTCTCCCTGAGTCCTCTCTTGAAAGGAAAGAGGCACTGGATAGAAGGAAGTATGAGTTCTTTTTCCTTCAGCTAGAGGAAGCCTAATTTTTCAATAACAAAAAAGGAAGCCAAAATGGGCACCGGACATATAAAAAAATCTATTACGCGTTGGCATGAAATGTTAGAAAGCCGCGATATGTCAATCTTGAATGAACTGCTTGTAGAGGAGGTGGTATTTCGCTCACCTGTGGCATTTACACCTTATTCCGGCAAGCAGGTGGTGTTTTTTATTTTGACCAACGTCATACAGGTCTTTGAAAACTTTCGCTATCATCGAGAGTTTCTCAGTGAGGATGGTAACAATGTTGTACTTGAGTTTTCAGCCAATGTCGGCGATAAAAAACTTAAAGGAATCGACATGATTCAGTTCAATGATGAAGGGAAGATTATTGATTTTGAAGTGATGATCCGACCAAAATCTGGACTTGAAGCTTTAGCCTTAGAGATGGGCCAGCGGATTCTGGCTTTTCAGGCTAATACTTAATTTCTGGCATTGACTCAAGTCGACATAAAGTTTGTAGCAACTGATAGTAAAACTAGAAGGGGAAGACAGATGAAAATGTTGCTTAAAAAACTGGGCCAGCTTTCAAGTGAATATTTGGATCGTTTTAGCGGCGCAGATCTTCCTACCTTGTATTACAACCCCAATGGGGTGTTCTCGGGTGTTGTTGAACGCTTACCCTTATTGAAACAAAAATACCGTCCGACACCCTGGTTATCCAATGCACATGCGCATATTTTATATTTAGACCTAATTAAAAAACGAACTATCAAGCTGCAATATGATGTGCTTGAGCAATTGACCATGTCAGATGGTGGCATTACGGGCATTGCCTGGTATGGACTCAAATTGCCGCCAACAACGCCCACTATTGTTCTGCTCCACACCATTACAGGCTCTCCTGAGTCCATGCGGGAGCTGGTACGTGACTTGCATCAATATACCGGCTGGCGCGTGGCGCTGTGTTTACGTCGCGGGCATGCGGACTTGCCGATGCCAGTGCCTAAAATGAACCTGTTTGGTTCTACTCAGGATTTACGTGAACAGTTGCTTTATATTCAGGATAAATTTCCGAAATCTGAGCTGTATGGCGTCGGTTCTTCGGCAGGTACCGGTTTGTTGGTGCGTTACCTGGGAGAAGAAGGAGAGCAAACACCACTCAAAGCCGCGTTTGCTTTGTGCCCGGGCTATAACACTGAAACCGGATTTGCGTATGTACATCCGTTTTATAGTAAGGTGATGGCGAAAAAACTGATTAAGCGCTTTATTCAACCTTATCAGGAAGTCTGGCAGGTATATCCGACCTGGAAGCAACTGCTTGAGGTAAAAGACCTGTCTGAATTTGAAAAAATGTATTATTGTCTGGCTGGATTTGAGGATTATGAAAGTTATAGCAAAGCCACAAATCCAATTTATGTTTTTGAAAATATTAAAATTCCCTTAATGATTTTGAATGCTGAAGATGATCCGGTCTGTCATATCCAGAATCTGGAACCTTATAAAGAAGTCATTCAGTCAATGCCAAATATTGTGGTGGTCACCACACGTAAAGGCAGTCATTGCGGGTTTTATCAAGGCTTAATGCAGACCGACTCTTGGGCGACCCGTTTAATGGCGGATTATCTGCTGCAATTATCTAAAGCACCCGCCTGATGCTTAAACCATAAAAAACCCAGTTTTCACTGGGTTTTTTTAAAATCAGTCAATCCCGATTAATTTTCAAGTGCTGGCATTGCCGCAGCAATCGCATCTGCTACAGCATCATCTTCAGACTTGCTGGTCTCTGAGCCAGACTTTGGTGTTGCTACAGGAGCGCGCTCTGGAGCTGGAGCCGGTTCTACTTGTTTCTCTGCAGGTGCAGCGGGAGCAGGTTCAACAGGCGCAGGCTGTTTGATCTCACGACGGATTTCGGTAGTTGTATTTTCAGTCTCCTCACGGTGAACTTCAACAGCTGGTGGAATTTCTTCAACTGCCGGTTCTTCTACCACAGGCTCAAGTGGTTCAAACTGAGCCGGCTCAGAGGTTGTAACTTCTGATGCTGGAGTAACTTCAACTTGTTCTTCTTCTTTCGGAGCTTCTTTTTTTACACAGGCGGTCAATGTAAGACCTGTCAGGATTGCGGTACAGATTAAAAGTTTCTTCATCATCATTACATCAAACAGAAAAGGGTGGAGAGAATTGCACTATTATAGCAGCAAAATACCAGATAAAAATCATATGAACTTACGGTAATTTTTTATTTGAATTGCTGTTAAAATAATCAATTGTTTATTGTTCTATGAATTGATGCGGATTGACTTTGCTTTATTGGTACAGAGTAAAGTAAAATTGCGCAACATTGCAGGCCGATTTAGGCTCGATTGTACGAGAAACCCAATGACCCATTTTATTTTCGTGACTGGTGGTGTTGTATCATCACTAGGTAAAGGTATTTCAGCTGCTTCTGTTGCTGCACTTTTAGAAGCTCGTGGTTTAAAAGTGACCATGGTAAAAATGGATCCATACATTAATGTCGATCCAGGGACAATGAGCCCATTCCAGCATGGTGAAGTTTTTGTTACAGAAGATGGTGCTGAAACAGATTTAGACTTGGGTTACTACGAACGTTTCTTGCGTCGTGCGAAAATGACCAAACTGAATAACTTCACCTCAGGCCGTGTTTACCAGGATGTTCTGAATAAAGAACGCCGTGGTGATTACCTGGGCGGTACAGTACAAGTTATTCCACACATTACTGACAATATTAAAGAACGTGTCCTTCGCGCAGGCGAGGGTTATGATGTTGCGATCGTAGAGATCGGCGGTACAGTCGGTGACATTGAATCTCTCCCATTCATGGAATCCGTACGTCAGTTAATGGTTGAACTTGGTCACAAGCGTACGATGCTGATGCACTTAACGTTACTCCCATACATTAAGTCTGCAGCTGAACTAAAAACTAAACCAACCCAGCACTCAGTTAAAGAACTTCTGTCCATCGGTATTCAGCCGGATATCCTTATTTGCCGTACAGAACATGATGTCGATGCAGATACCAAACGCAAAATCGCCTTGTTCACCAATGTGGAAGCACGTGCAGTTGTGGTGTGTAAAGACGCCCGTACGATTTATGAAATTCCGCGTACTTTTTATGAACAAGACGTTGATGATTTGATCTGTGAACGTTTTGGCTACACCGATCTTCCAGAAGCAGATCTCACTGACTGGGACAATGTGGTAGAAACTTTACTGAACCCTGAATACGTTGTCCGTGTTGCGATGGTCGGTAAATATGTTGAACTTCCAGATGCTTATAAGTCTGTGAACGAAGCACTGTTACATGCTGGCATTCAAAATCGTGTAAAAGTTCAGATTGACTATGTCAACGCTGAAGAACTGGAAAGTCAGGACGTCAATGTCGTATTGAAAGATACAGATGCAGTTCTGGTTCCAGGTGGTTTTGGTGAGCGCGGTACAGAAGGGAAAATGCAAGCGATTCAGTTCGCACGTGAAAATGGCATTCCATTCTTGGGTATTTGTTTGGGTATGCAACTGGCTGTAATTGAATACGCGCGGAATGTTGCGGGTATTAAAGATGCCACGTCTACGGAATTTAACCGCTCGACTAAATCTCCATTGATTGGCTTGATCACTGAATGGTTGGATGAGCGCGGTGAAGTTCAGCAGCGTAATGCCGATTCTGATCTGGGTGGTACGATGCGACTTGGTGCTCAAAAGTCTGAACTGGTTGCGGGCACAAAGACATGTGAAGTGTATGGTTCGGAAGAAATTATCGAACGTCATCGTCACCGTTATGAAATGAATAACCGTTATATCCCGGTGCTTGAAGAAAAAGGCCTGAAGGTTTCAGGTTATTCTCCGATACAGCGCTTGGTGGAAACTGTTGAAATTCCTGCACATCCTTGGTTTATTGCAGTACAATTCCACCCGGAATTTACAAGTTCACCACGTGATGGTCACCCATTATTTGCTAGCTTTATTGATGCTGCGAAAAAACAGCACCAAAAAAGCCAATAATAATTGCAGGACAGGGCACTAGGAAGTTTAAATGTCATCATTAAAACCACAAGAAATTGTACGTTTAGGCGATATACAAATGGCAAACCATTTGCCATTTGTATTATTCGGCGGAATGAACGTACTTGAGTCAAAAGATTTGGCTTTTGAAATTGCAGAGACTTATGTCGATATCTGTAAACGTCTGGATATTCCTTACGTATTTAAAGCCAGCTTTGATAAAGCCAACCGTTCTAGCTTGAACTCTTTTCGTGGTCCAGGTCTGGAAAAAGGTATCGAGTGGTTAGCGGACATTAAAAAACATTTCAATGTGCCCATTATTACCGACGTACATGAGCCGTATCAGGCTGAGCCAGTGGCGGAAGTTGCTGACATTATCCAGTTGCCTGCATTCTTAAGTCGTCAGACCGATCTGGTTGAAGCGATGGCAAAAACAGATGCCATTATTAATATCAAAAAAGCACAATTCCTGGCACCTCATGAAATGCGTCATATTCTGCATAAGTGTCTGGAGGCCGGGAATGACAAGCTGATTCTGTGTGAGCGTGGTTCAGCATTTGGCTATAACAACCTGGTTGTAGATATGCTGGGCTTTGACATCATGAAGGAAATGAATGTTCCGGTATTCTTCGATGTCACTCATGCGTTGCAAACTCCGGGTGGTCGTGCAGACTCTGCTGGTGGCCGTCGTGCTCAAATTAGTACCTTGGCGCGTGCGGGTATGGCCACTGGCTTGGCGGGCTTATTTCTGGAAGCACATCCAGATCCGGAAAAAGCCAAGTGTGATGGTCCGTGCGCATTGCGTATGTCTCAACTTGAGCCGTTCCTGGCGCAGCTGAAAGAACTGGATACCTTGGTCAAAGGCTTCCAAAAACTAGATACACATTAAATTATAGACTTATTGATGCCATCTAAAGCATCTCGTTATTAATCAACTGAGGAATTGTTCATGAGTCAAATCGTTGACATCCGTGCACGTGAAATTTTGGACTCTCGTGGTAATCCAACCATCGAAGCAGACGTAATCTTAGCATCTGGCGTAGTTGGCCGTGCATGTGCACCTTCTGGTGCTTCAACTGGTTCTCGTGAAGCTTTAGAACTTCGTGATGGCGACAAAGCACGTTATTTGGGCAAAGGTGTTAAAACTGCGGTTAATAATGTCAACACCGTAATCCGTGATGCTTTGGTTGGTAAATCAGTATTCGAGCAAAAAGATATCGATAACACGATGATTGCGCTTGATGGTACTGAAAACAAAGAAAAATTAGGTGCTAACGCGACACTTGCCGTTTCTCTTGCTGCTGCGCGTGCTGCTGCCGATGAAAAGAAAATTCCTCTTTTCCAATATATCGCGGATTTACGTGGTCAAACCACTTTAACTATGCCTGTACCAATGATGAACATCATCAATGGTGGTTCTCATGCGGATAATAACGTTGATATTCAGGAATTTATGATTGAGCCTGTAGGCTTCACTTCATTCTCTGAAGCATTACGTGCAGGTGCTGAAATCTTCCATTCCCTCAAATCAGTATTAAACAAAAAAGGTTTAAACACTGCTGTAGGTGATGAGGGTGGTTTTGCGCCGAACTTACGTTCTAACGAAGAAGCAATCACTGTGATTCTTGAAGCAATTGGTCAAACTGGCTATAAAGCAGGTTCTGACATTATGCTTGCGCTAGACTGTGCATCTTCAGAATTCTACAAAAATGGTCAGTACATTCTTGCAGGTGAAGGCAATAAGGCATTTACCAGCAATCAATTCTCTGACTATTTGGCAGGTCTTGTCAACCAATACCCAATCATCTCAATTGAAGATGGTCTGGATGAATCGGACTGGGAAGGCTGGTCTTACCTGACTTCTATTCTGGGTGACAAAATTCAATTGGTCGGTGATGACTTGTTTGTGACCAACCCTAAAATCTTGCAACGTGGTATCAATGAAAAAGTGGGTAACTCAATTCTGATTAAATATAACCAGATTGGCACCTTGACTGAAACTCTAGATGCGATCTATCTTGCAAAAGAAAATGGTTACACAACGGTAATTTCACACCGTTCAGGTGAAACTGAAGACTCAACCATTGCGGATCTTGCGGTGGGTACAGCAGCAGGTCAAATCAAGACCGGTTCACTTTGCCGCTCTGACCGTGTAGCGAAGTATAACCAATTGCTTCGTATTGAAGAATTGACAAATGCTGCGTACCGCGGTAAAGCTGAGTTCAAAGGTTTGAACTAAGCGATTGAATGCTATTTATGTTAAATGTATTCGACTCTACGATGAGTAAAATATTATTGGGCCTTGCGATCATTTTGATCGCAGGGTTTCAGTATTTATACTGGTTTGGTGAGGGTGGTTATAAAGATCACCAGCAGCTTACTCAAAAAATCCAGCAACAAATGGAATTGAATGAAGACCTGAAAGAACGTAATCGTGTTCTTGCAGCAGAAGTGTATGATTTGAAGAATGGTATTGAAGCCATCGAGGAACATGCACGACTAGATTTGGGCTTGATCAAGCCGCATGAAACATTTATACAAATGAGTACGATCAGTACTCAATATCAACCGATTTATTTACATCCAAATACTAAGGTAGACCTGAAAACCAATGAGTCAGCTGATACAGTCACACCATAAATTGTGGGTTATTCTTCCAGCTGCAGGTTCAGGTAGCCGTTTTTCCAAAACAGAACTGAAACAATATCAAATGATTCACGGGCAGACGGTGCTTGAGCATACGGTCGCGCGTCTGAACCATTTACCATTGGCTGGCTATGTACTGGCGATTGGCGCCAATGATCATGTGGCCAAAACGTTACCACTGGCCCATCGGGACAGAGCCCACTTTTGTCTGGGGGGTGCCGAGCGGGTGCATTCGGTGCTTAATGCACTGGATTATTTATCTGCTATTGCCTCTGAGCATGATTGGGTCTTGGTGCATGATGCAGCACGTCCATGTGTCAGCCTGGGGTCTTTGGAAATGCTGGTTCATACCGCTATAGAAAAAGATCAGGCGGCCATTTTGGCCATTCCAGTAAGAGATACTCTAAAACGTGTGGCCAAAGATCAGGCGATTGAACATACCGTTGACCGTTTGATGCTGTGGCAGGCACAGACCCCGCAAATGGCCAGACTGGGCAGCTTAAAGCGAGCCATTCAGCAGACTTTGAAAGATGGTGCTGCTATTACAGATGAAGCCAGTGCGCTGGAGCATGTAGGTGAGCCAGTATGTGTGGTGCAAGGGCGCTCAGATAATCTCAAAATTACCTATCCGGATGATCTGGAGCTGGCTAAACTGATTTTGGCGGCACAAAGCTAAAATACTCTGTCATTAAAATATATTCTCAGAAAAGCTGAATAATTCCGGTTATGAGGCTTTATTCTGGGCTGCTTTAACTTATAATTTTGCCATCCTTTATTTTCTGTTTTTAGGCCAATGATACCTTCCCAGCAGTATCGGTTTTTGCGTCATGCTTTACGCGATGGACGCAGCATAAATAAGCATAATTCCTCTCGATGGGCAAAATTGCATCTTGATCCCTGGTTGCTGAGCTTCCTAGTCTTAAATGCCATTTTGGGTTTGATGGTGGTGTATAGCGCGACCGCCCAAGATTCAGGAATGGTGGTACGTCAGGCGATCAGTTTCGGGATTGGTTTTGTGCTGCTCTTTATTTGTGCGCAGATTCCTCCAAAAGTCTATCAGGCGGCCAGTCCCTATTTTTATGTCTTTGGGATTTTTATGCTATTGCTGGTTTTGGTGATTGGTGAAAAACGTTTAGGGGCAACACGTTGGATTAGCTTACCTGGTGTTGGCAGTATGCAGCCCAGTGAGCTGATGAAATTTGCCATGCCTTTGATGATGGCCTGGTACTTCTCTTTGCGGCCGTTCCCACCGAAACTGGTACATATCATCGGTGCCTTGATTTTGCTGATGATTCCGTTTGTGCTGGTTGCATTGCAGCCAGATTTAAACATCGGGCTGATTATTCCGGGCATTTTTGTGCTGTTTTTAAGTGGGATATCCTGGCGCTTGATTTTTGCGGCATTCGCTGCATTAGCGGTCGTAGCGCCATTACTGTGGATGTTCTTTTTACAGGAATATCAAAAGAAACGTGTGCTGACTTTATTTGATCCAGAATCTGATGCACTGGGCGCAGGCTGGAATATTATCCAGTCCAAAATTGCCATCGGGTCTGGAGGGATGACCGGCAAGGGTTATTCTGAAGGCACACAGTCGCACTTAGGGTATCTGCCGGAACATCACACCGATTTCATCATGTCGACTTATGCCGAGGAATTTGGTTTTATTGGGGTATTTTTATTATTTAGTCTCTTTAGCGCTATTATTATTCGCTGTTTGATGATCGGTCTGCAAAGTTTTCATAATTTTGGCCGACTTTATGCGGGTGCAACAGGGCTGACTTTTTTCTTTTTTGTATTTTTAAACTCGGGCATGGTCAGCGGAATTTTACCTGTAACGGGTGACCCTCTACCGCTCATGAGTTATGGCGGAACCGCTGTAATTTCTTTGCTGGCCGGGATGGGTATTGTCATGTCAATTCATACGCATCGTTAACTGTTAAAATTAGACAGCAAGCAGCTTTAAGCGCATAGGATATAGAACTCTAAAAATAGAAAAGCCCTCAATTGAGGGCTTTGTTTTTGCAGTTAAACATTTAACTCAGGAACCAGGTGTAATAACCCCAGATCATTAAAGGCCAGGCCAGAAACGGGCTAAATAGCCATTTCCAGAACCAGTGGCGGGGCATAAAACCCACACCATGAACAAAGCCGCCTGAAATGCCAATCATGATGTACATCATGGCACTGTGGCTATATTCACCATTGGCATC
This sequence comes from Acinetobacter sp. S4400-12, assembly GCF_024129495.1. Lineage (NCBI taxonomy): Bacteria > Pseudomonadati > Pseudomonadota > Gammaproteobacteria > Moraxellales > Moraxellaceae > Acinetobacter > Acinetobacter sp. S4400-12. Next base: position 72,354 of record NZ_JAMXYB010000004.1, read on the forward strand.
CAGCATTGCTGCAGGATGCACCAGTAGGACCGCTGCGAGAGGAAAGGCCAATAGGCAGGAAATCATCATCGCAAACTTGTTCGGTTTCTTGTCTGCCTGATTTTCTATCGCAGTTTGAGTCATGTTTTATTCCTCATCCAGATCTTGATGATGTTCGATATAAAGTGCACTGAGTACACCAGCGAAACATGCCATCAAAATACCGAGAATCCATGCAAAGTACCACATAATTTCGTCTCCTTAAGACACAGCCTTAGTACAGGCTGTGTGAATTCTCTTGAATATGTTTGCTGGTTACCACGCCCCACATCTTGTAATAACACCAGGTGGTGTAAAGCAGGATCAATGGAACGAAGATACAGGCTGCCACAGTCATGACAGTTAAGGTATTTTGACTGGAAACAGCATCCCACATGGTCAGGCTGACCATCGGATTAATGCTTGAAGGCATCAGGAATGGGAATAAGGCAAAACCGGCAGTCAAGATCGCACCTATTACGGCCAGACTTGAGCCGAGGAAGCTTAAACCTGCTTTATTTTTACCTGCTGCAAGCACGATGATCAGACCACCCAGAATGCCGGCAATTGGAGCAGCCATGGTGATTGGATAGGTTGAGTAGTTGTTCATCCAGCCAGGGTTGGCATTGGTAAGAACTTCTTTGGCAAGTGGGTTAGCAACACCGTTGGTATCAAATGGTTCAACCAGTGTATAGCCCTGAATGTCGCCGAAGTATAACCACGCACCTGCACCCAGGAAGCATATTAAGAATACGACCCCCATAATTTGAGTGGCTTTGGCAGAGCGAGTACGCAAATCGCCATCGGTACGTAGCATTAACCAGGCACCCCCATGCGCACATAACATGGATAAGCTGACCAGACCACACACCAGCGCAAATGGGTTCAACAGGGCAAAGAAACTGCCAGTGTAGGTTGAACGTACAGTTTCATCCAAGGTGAATGGTACACCTAGGAACATGTTGCCGAAAGCCACACCAAATACCAATGCTGGTACTGCGCCGCCGATGGCCAGACCCCAGTCCCAAGAAGTACGCCATTTGGTATTCTCTAGTTTGGAACGATAGTCAAAACCGACAGGACGCAGGAACAGGGCAAACAGCACCAGAAGGAGCGCCCAGTACATGCCTGAGAAGGCAGTGGCATAGACCATTGGCCAAGCTGCAAATAGTGCACCACCTGCGGTGATGAACCAGACCTGGTTACCGTCCCAGTGCGGAGCAATCGTATTAATGGCCGCACGGCGTTCATCATCGTTTTTACCCACGAATGGCATGATCGCCATCGAACCCATATCGAAACCATCCGTCAGGGCGAAGCCGATCAATAACACACCGACTAGAACCCACCAGATAATTTTCAGTAATTCATATTCGATCATGCTTGAGTCTCCTCATTTGACTTTTTTGCTGCTTCAAGTTTCTCGAAATGATATTTACCTGTATGTAAAGAACTTGGACCAAGACGGGAGAATTTGATCATCAGGTACATTTCAATAATCAGCAGTACAGTGTAGAACGCAGCCAGAGCTAGGATAGAACCCCATACATCGCCTGTGCTTAAGCTGGAGGTTGACAGGTGGGTAGGGAGAACTTCACCAATCGTCCAAGGCTGACGACCAACTTCTGCCACGTACCAGCCAGTTTGGGCGGCAATCCATGGGAGTGGTAGCGCAAATAAAGCGAACTTTAATAACCAAGGTTTATTTTCAGCATTACGTTTTGCTACAGCAAAAGTGGCCAGTGCAAACAGAATCAGCATGAGGAAGCCAGAACCGACCATGGCACGGAATGCCCAGAACAGGCTTGGTACATGTGGAATCGTATCTTTGGCAGCAGCCTTGATTTGCTCATCAGAAGCATCTACGACATTCGGGGTATATTTCTTCAGAAGCAGACCATAACCCAAGTCTTTTTGAGACTCGGCAAATGCAGCTTTTAATTCTGGAGACTGGTCACCCGCACGTAATTTTTCAAGCTGTGAATAAGCTACCATACCATTACGGATACGCTCTTCATGCTGTACCAGCAGGTCTTTAATACCGGTCACCTGTTCAGTGGTTGAGCGTGTCGCAATCAGGCCCATGACATACGGGATTTTTACCGCATAATCGGTAGTCATGGTTTCTTTGTTTGGAATACCAAACAGAGTAAATGCGGCAGGCGCAGGGTGGGTATCCCATTCTGCTTCAATCGCTGCAAGTTTGGTTTTTTGCACATCACCCAGTTCATAACCCGATTCATCCCCCAGTAAGATTACTGAAAGCGTAGAGGCCAGGCCGAAAATGGCTGCAATGGCAAAAGAACGGCGTGCAAATGGCAGGTCGCGTTTTTTCAGCATGTAATAACTTGAAATCGCGAGGACAAAGATTGCACCGGTTACATAACCTGCGGAAACAGTATGGACAAATTTAACCTGAGCTACCGGGTTAAAAATCAGTGCGCTAAAATCAATCAGCTCCATACGCATGGTTTCGTAATTGAATGTAGAACCGACCGGGTTTTGCATCCATCCATTGGCCACCAGAATCCACAAGGCTGACATATTCGAGCCGAGGGCAACCAGCCAGGTAACGCATAAGTGCTGGATTTTGGAAAGTCGATCCCAGCCAAAGAAGAATAAACCGATAAAGGTTGATTCGAGGAAGAATGCCATTAGTCCTTCAATGGCCAGTGGAGCACCAAAAATATCACCTACATAGTGCGAATAGTAAGCCCAGTTGGTCCCGAACTGGAACTCCATTGTCAGACCGGTGGTTACCCCTAGGGCAAAGTTAATACCAAACAGTTTTCCCCAAAATTTAGTCATGTCCTTATAGATTTCTTTGCCAGAAATCACATATGTGGTTTCCATGATGGCAAGAAGAAAAGCCAAGCCTAAGGTAAGTGGAACAAAAATAAAGTGATACATCGCGGTCATAGCGAACTGGAACCGCGAAAGATCGACCACGCTTTCAGATATCATCAACGTGTCTCCTTGATTTGGGAAGGATTGCCGGCAATACGCTCGGCGACTTGATTGTCAAAATCTTTGGGAATAGTAGGTGCATCAAACCAGATGTTTTTAATTATCATTAATAAAATAATTTTGATAATTAAAATAAAAGAAAGCTCTCTTACTGTTTTCTGGTTGAGATTTTTAGGAACTAAGCTCATGCGCACAAGCCCGTTATAAAACTTAAGGTATATTATTAATACATTGTAAGTGAAAAATAAATAGTCTAAACAGTTTTAATAAATATATATTTTACAAGCTACTGTTTTTTAATGTAATATAAAAATAGTAGATTGCATGTTATTCTAAATTTTTTTTGATTATTTTGTGTAATTTAAGCTATTTTTTAAACCCGACTAAAATGCTTATATTTATTTTTTTAAAGTATATTATTTTGCTTGGTTTAGAGTTTCTTAAATAATGAGTTAAAGCAGATTAAAATGCTCGGTTTTGTATTTATAAAATAATACGCACTTTTGCAGAATTTTATGAATTTTCAGTATATTCATTGGTTTAGCTGATAAAAAACCTTTTATTGCGCTATTGGCATCAGTCGGGTGCAGTCTTGAGTGATGAGAGCTTTAAAGCGCATTTCCACAAATAAAAAAAACACGCCTAAGCGTGTTTTTTTGAATAACTTTATAGAAGGACTTAGAAGTCGTAACGGAAGCCCAAAGATAAGCCAGTTGCATCTTTACCTTTTACACCGCCAATGTTATTGGTGCGAGCTTGAGACCAAGGCGTCAGACTTGAGTTATCATCATTTAGTACTGTTGCCAGGTTGGCATAAACACGTACCGTTTTGTCCAGGCGGTGTTCAACACCCAATGCTAATAAAGTGGCATTTGCATCATCAGCATCTACATCACGGTGGAACACTTGACCGCGTACAGAAGTTTTTGGCGCAATTTTATAGTCTGCTGCTACACCCAGTACTTGTGCATCTGCATATTTATCCGCGGTACCTTCTAGATCATGGGTGAGGTATTGATAAAGTGCGCCCAAGTTAAATTCAGGTGTAATTTTATAAGCAGCAGCTACACGGAAGCCATCACGTTCGCCTTTGCTAGCATCTTCTTCATAATGCTCATAAGCAGCAGCGAAATCTACCGGACCTTCTTTATAAGTCAAAGCCAGATCATAAGCTTTGTCTTTATTCTTGCCATCTTTTTCGGTATCTGGGCTGTTCGCTTCATGCAGGGAAAGTGCGCCCAGTACATTGAAACCACCACCAAGTTTTGGGGATTTATATTCAATGGTATTGGCATTACGCTCATCGAAACGAAGTTCACCAGCGCGTGTTAAGTTACGGATGTCACCAACCATGTCACCAAAGAAGTTAACTGGACCACGAGCGACTTTAAATGGACTGTCAAAACGACCTGCACGTACCTGACCAAAATCACCTTTTAAACCGACAAAAGTATCACGTGTAGCAAACTCAACATCGTCGTTAGCTGCACCGCTTGCGAAGTTGATTTCCTGTTCAATTTGACCGAAAACAGTCATGCCATTTTCTAGTTTTTGTTCAGCTTTAAAGCCTAAGCGAGAAGAGTTAGAAGAGAGCCCCACTTCATTATAATCTTTGCCGTCATCTAGATAGTCTAAAGAAACATGTGCACGGCCATACACCTTAACATCAGCAGCGGCTGCCATGATAGGAGTAAAAATAGTTGCCCCAATTGCTAATGCGCAAAGTGTTTTTTTCATATATAGCTCCAATAAGACTTTTTGGTGTCTTAACAAGGTGGTTGTAGTAGCTTTGTTAATTTTTGCTACCGTCCTGTATTGGTGCTAAGTATTCATTACAAATAAGTCAGTATGATTAAGGAAATATTGCAGAAATATGAAAGCCAATCAGCCACTTATTTTTATTGACATATCTTGGAAAAACAGTCTCTTTGTTTATTTTAATCTATTAAAAATGAATTGTTTATAAGCAGGTTTTTTGGATGAGACAGGGGTTTTTATTAAAAGTCGTCAAAAGAAACAAAAAACCTGGTTATGAGATACATTAGTTTGAACTATAGAATTTCATTGAAAGATACATCCTCGATTATTGAGAAACTGTCTTTAATAACGGTTTTTATTCGGCTAGGCATTTATTTTAGAACAAGAAGCTTACATAGTGTCTGATCGGCTGTAACTTTTAAAAAGGGCAAGGTGGTTAAAGCATTCAAACCTGAGCATTAATCGAATGATCAATACAAATGGAAAAAAGTAAGAAAGTTGCCATTCTTTGCCTGCAGATTCAGAACGGTGCTATTTCAATACTGGCAGCCATGATCAACTTTTTATTATCTTTATGTGCAAAAGGCAGAGCTTCAAATTGCTCATGAACTCCTGTGTGAACAGAAAACAATAAGTCGACCGCAGCTGCTTGATGAGAAAAATTAGCGTGCTATCCAGACACATTCAGGTGATTTGTAATGAGGGTTACTCCGGTCGCAGCCTTTATCTGTTCCAGGGAAACATCTTTTGCCAGCTCAATTAATTTAATTCCATCTGCTGTAATATCCAGCACCCCTAAATCTGAAATAATTCGGTTGACTACCGCTTTGCCTGTTAGCGGAAGAGAGCAGTGTTTTAAAATTTTAGGGCTGCCATCTTTTGCGGTATGTTCCATCAAGACAACAATTTTTTGCACGCCGGCAACCAGATCCATTGCGCCGCCCATGCCCTTAACTTTCTTGCCGGGAATCATCCAGTTAGCTAAATCACCGCTTTCAGAAACTTCCATTGCCCCTAAAATTGCAATATTAACATGACCGCCACGAATCATTGCAAAAGATTCTGAGCTGGAAAAGAAAGAAGCACCAGAGCGTGCTGTGACTGTCTGTTTTCCGGCATTAATTAAATCGGCATCTAGCGTTTCTTCAGTCGGAAACTCGCCAATACCCAACAGGCCATTTTCCGATTGTAGCCATACATTCATATTTTGAGGGATGTAGTTGGCTACAAGGGTTGGCAGGCCAATCCCTAAATTGACATAAAAACCATCTTCAAGTTCCAGTGCAGCGCGCTGCGCCATTTCATTGCGTGTCCAAGCCATGGTTTAAGCCTCCGCTGCTTTCAGGGTCATTTGTTCTATGTGCTTTTCCGGGGCCGGATTTAAGACAATTCGATTGACATAAATCCCCGGCAGATGAATCTCGTCAGGATCAAGTTCACCAATTTCGATAAGCTGTTCCACTTCTGCAATGGTGATTTTGCCTGCCATCGCGCATTCAGGATTAAAATTTCTGGCTGTTTTACGGAAAACTAAATTTCCTGCTTTATCTGCCTTATAGGCTTTGACGAGGGCAATATCTGTGGTGATGGTTGGCTCTAAAATATAATCCTTGCCATTAAAGTTACGGACTTCTTTGCCTTCAGCAATCAGGGTTCCGACCCCGGTTTGAGTATAAAAAGCGGGAATGCCGGCTCCGCCAGAACGTAGCTTTTCGGCTAAAGTGCCTTGTGGTGTCAGTTCAACCTCAAGCTCACCATTGAGAAATTGACGTTCAAACTCTTTGTTTTCACCGACATAGGATGAAATCATTTTTTTAATCTGCTTGCTGAGCAACAGCTTGCCTAAACCAATGCCATCTGTACCTGCATTATTTGAAATACAGGTGAGTCCTGTGGCGCCTGTATCTTTTAAGGCATCAATCAGCATTTCAGGAATACCGCATACACCAAAACCGCCTACAGCGATGCTCTGATTGTTTTTAATAATATCCGCTAATGCATGCTGTGCATTGGCAAAAACTTTATTCATCCGATGAATCCTTTTTTCCTAGATAGATGTATTACTAGCATTTGGCTGCCCGTTTGAGAAATTGATTATTTTGAATGTGTAATGAAAAAAATTAAATAATGGCGAGCAGTCAAAATGAACTGCCCAAAAATCAAAAAGTGGGTTTAGACGAGGCGACGGATGTCAAAAAAATTTATAATTTTAAAAGATGATGTTTAGGAATTAAGTTATTTGTAAATAAAAATCTAAAATTGATGTGCCATGACGATTTCGATAAATTGGGCAGAAATATTTGAAAGTTCGAGATCTTTTTTATACAAAATACCCAATTCCAATTGAATATTGACATCAGAAATTTCAACTAAAGTGCTGTGCTCTGTATCAATAAACTTGCCAAATTGGCGTGGAATGGCGCTCACCCCTAAACCATAAGCAACAAAATGAGCCAAGGAACTTACCTGATGGCATTCGAGTTTTAAATTCAGCTGCAGATTATTTTCGATACACTTTTTTTCTATAATATGCCGCACGATTGAGGGGTTTTGTAAGCCAATAAATGGAAAAGACAGCAGCTCTTTCCAGCTGACACGGGACTGATGTGCTAAAGCGTGGTCTTTGGGCAAGACGGCTAAAAAGTCCTCATGAGAGAGGGGATGAAAGCTCATCTGTCCGCATGTTTCAGGTTTGAAGCAAATCCCAATTTCAAATATACCGTCTTGAATTTTTTCAATAATTTTTTCATTCGGAACATCATGAATCGAAAAGTTGATATTGGGATGAAGTTTGGAAAAATGATGCAGGAGTTCCGGTAAAACTGCATGCGTTGCATAGGGCATGGAAGCGATATTTAATGTGCCGCGCTTTAATTGAAAGCGCTGTTTTAGGTCTTTTTCCATATCTTCCCAGTTGGCTAACAGCTTTTTGGCATAAGGAATTAGGGATTGACCTTCGGGGGTGATATTAACACGGCGGGTATTACGTCTGAACAGCTTGCCGCCTAACTCCTCTTCCAGGGTTTTGATGCTGATACTGAGCGCGGATTGACTCAGGCAAAGTTCATCGGCTGCGCTGGCATAGTTTAGTGTCCGCGCCAAGACTAAAAATGCTTTTAATTGTTTTAAGGTCATTGCGTAGCCTCATCATCTTTTATTGTGCGATTACACAAAAAAATTGAAATGAAAAAGTGGAGAGAGCGCCATTAAAAGGTGTTTTTAACAAAATGATTATACTGATAAAGCATTTAATTTTAATAAGGAAATTCTGGGTATTTATTGCATTTCAACGGACCAACTCAACTTTAAAAGCCTGCTGTCGCAAAATGACAACTCTGTGTCGTGATATGTAAAGTGCTCATTTGCGCGAGTGTTGTAGCTTTGCTAAAGGAATTGTTGACACTGAATAATTATCAGCAGGGAAAGGAAATGAGTTTAAATCAAGCAGTCAAGTTCGATGAAACAGGTGCTCCAGATGTCATGTATCTGGAAGATATTCATGTAGGAGAACCTGAAGCAGGTCAAGTTCGTGTTCGACACGTTGCTGTTGGTCTAAATTATGCCGATACCTACTTTCGCGATGGCACCTATAAGATTCCGCTACCAAACGGGATGGGAGTTGAAGCAGCTGGTGTAGTAGAGGCTGTTGGTGAAGGCGTTAGCAATGTTCAGGTAGGCGATAAAGTTACTTATACCGGTTTTATTAATACACTGGGCGCATACAGTACTGCAAGACTGGTCGATGCGAATGTATTAATCAAGCTACCTGAAGGCATTTCTTGCGAAACCGCAGCGGCAATGACCATGCGTGGACTGACTTCTGCCTATTTGATGCGCCGTATTTATGACTTTAAAAAAGGCGATACCATTTTACTGCATGCTGCAGCGGGCGGTGTGGGTCTGATTGTTGCGCAATGGGCAAAACTGCTGGGCTTGACTGTGATCGGTACCACATCTTCAGAAGAAAAAGCAGCAATTGCTCGCGCACACGGCTGTGATCATGTCATTAACTATAGTCATGAAAATGTTGCTGAACGTGTACATGAACTGACTGATGGGGTCGGTGTAAACGTTGTATTTGACAGTGTAGGCAAGGATACGTTTATGGCTTCCCTTGACTCACTGAAACGCCGTGGTCTGTTGGTTTGCGTAGGTACTGCATCTGGCCCAATTCCAGACTTCAATCCGGTTTTACTGGCAATGAAAGGTTCATTGTTTATTACTCGTCCGGCATTGGCAGATTACATTGCCGATCCGGTTGAAAAACAGGAACTGGCAGATGAGTTATTCGATCATGTGGCCAGTGGCCGTATCAAAATTGAAATCAATCAGCGTTATGAACTCAAGGATGCTGTTCAGGCACACCGTGATCTTGAAGCACGTAAAACCACAGGTTCATCTATTTTCGTAATTTAAGAATTTTGCTGGAAAGGATTTCTTATGCAAATTGAAAAATTAAGCTGCCATATCGGGGCAGAAATCAGCGGCATCAATGTGGCCGATGCGATTCATGATGATGACTTGTTTTCAGAGATTCGCAGTAATTTATTGCAGCACCGTGTTTTATTTTTAAGAGATCAAGATATTACACGTGCAGAGCATGTGGCCTTTGCTGAGCGTTTTGGTCAACTGGAAGATCACCCGGCTTTGGGGAGTCACCCTGAACATCCGGGTCTGGTGCAAATTTATAAAAACCCGGACAGTCCAATCGACCGTTATGAAAATTCCTGGCATAGCGATGCCAGCTGGCGAAAAATTCCGCCGATGGGCTGTGTGCTGCGCTGTATTGAATGCCCACCGGTCGGTGGTGACACTATGTGGACCAACATGGTGCTGGCTTATGAAAATCTGCCAGAAAATATTAAAGAAAAAATAGCCGATTTACGGGCTTATCATAGTATTGAGGCGAGTTTCGGTGCTGCTATGCCGATCGAAAAGCGGCTGGCATTAAAAGCCCAGTATCCAGATGCAGAGCATCCTGTAGTACGCACCCATCCGGAAACCAGTGAAAAAATTTTATATGTAAATGCATTCACGACACATTTAAGTAATTTTCATAGGCTTTGTTGCATAAAGGTTTGAAAGGCTGAGTTCCCTTAAGCTACTCAAATTTAAGAGACAACTTGGGTATGAGGGCGACCTAATTCTGTGAATTTATTCAAGACTGCTATGCGTGCATGGATCTCATTCACCTGACTTGGAAAACTCCGCGCTGTTAATTTATCGCCTAATAATTTGATGCAATGCATCTTGGTTTCAACCAAACTTCGACGGTGATAACCAGACCACTTTTTCCAAAGCGATCTGCCTAGCCGTTTGACTGTCTTTAATAATTCGTTCCGCTCTATAGACCTCGCTTGCTGATCCTTCCAAGGCTTTGCATTCTTTCTAGGTGGAATGATCGCATGTGCATCTCGATCTAAAATGACTTGTCGGCAGTGCTTTGTGTCATAAGCACCATCTGTATAAACAGAATCAATTGGTTCATCCAAGGGAATTTGAGCAAGTAAATCTTCGAGCCCTCGAGAATCACTGACATTATTTGTGGTGAGTTGTACTGCACGTATTTGCAGGGTTTTAGCATCTATAGCAATGTGAAGCTTACGCCATTGGCGACGATATTCAGCCCCATGTTTCTTGCGTTTCCATTCACCTTCACCAAGAAACTTCAAACCAGTAGAGTCTACGAGTAGATGCAGTCCATCACTACTTTTTTGATAGCTAATCGCAATATCAATATGCTTTTGTCTACGACAAAGGGTGGAATAATCCGGAGCTGTCCAATCTAATCCAGAGAGTTTAATCAGACTTTGAACAAAACCTGTGACCATACGTAAAGAGAGTCGGAATAGTAATTTGATCATTAAGCAGCATTGAATCGCTGTATCGGAGTAGGTTTGATTTCGACCTTGCTTGCCTTGTGATTGTGCATACCACTGAGTCTTTGGATCAAACCAAATGGAAATATTACCTCGGTTAATTAAGGCTCGGTTATAGGATGACCAATTGGTTGTACGGTAGATTTTAGAGGCAGGCTTATTCATTTTGAAATTATATTGCTGAATAAGCTTTTGATGCTAGGTTTGTGCAACAAAGCCCACCCTTTGAAGCAGATATGCGAGCCGGTACAGCCGATGTCTATCATCATGAAATGCCGGGTGGTCAGTATACCAATCTGCGTGAACAGGCGCGTTCGCTGGGCATTGAAGAACGCTGGTCGGAAGTCTCGGATGCCTATGCACAAGTTAACTTGCTGTTTGGTGACATTATTAAAGTTACCCCAACTTCTAAAGTGGTCGGGGATATGGCTTTGTATATGGTGTCCAACAATCTCAAGCCTGAAGACATTCATAATCCGGAGCTTGAGATTAATTTCCCTGAATCCGTAGTTTCACTGTTTAAAGGGGAACTAGGGACACCGGCATCCGGTTTTCCGCAAGCATTACAGCATAAGGTCTTAAAAGGTACAGCGCCTTTAAGTGATCGTCCGGGTGCTGTTATGCCCTCTGTTCAGCTGGAGAGTGAAAAAGTCAGGCTTGAAAATCTCTTTGGTCAGGTGATCACCGAACAGGAACTGGCATCCTATCTCATGTATCCGAAAGTCTTTAGCGACTTTATGCAGCACAAACAGAAATATGGGACGACTTCAAGCATTCCCTCTTCAGCCTTCTTTTATGGCTTGAAAGAGCAGACTCCGGTTGAAATAGAAATTGAACATGGTAAAACACTTGAAATTAAACTGTTGGGACGGTCGGAAGCGAAAGAGGGAATCATTGATCTGTTTGTGGAGCTGAACGGACAATTGCGTCTGATTCAGGTGAGACAGGCGAATCAGAAAGAAACCAGCGCTCATCCACAAGCAGACCAGTTGAACCCGAAACATATCGGTGCTTCGATGTCGGGGATGATCAGTACGGTTCCTGTAAAGTCCGGTCAGTCTGTGAAAAAAGGCGATACATTATTTACCATTGAAGCTATGAAAATGGAGCTTGCGATTAAGGCTGAACAAGATTGTCAGATTGAGCAAGTTTTAATGAACCCTGGTAAACAGGTGAGAAATATGGATTTAGTCCTGGTGGTCCATTAAAAAGCCAAAAGTATAGGGGAATCAGCTATCCCCCTATACTCCCTCTCTTTCATACATCGTTTTGCCCAAGTTCACATGATCAACTTTATAGTTTGGTTGAAGCTCAAACCAGATTTATCATTCTATTAGGTGAATATTAACCCAAAAAAGAGCCGCCTATAGGCAGCTCTTTTAATTCAACCGATCATTGATCAGGATGGTACAGACCTAAATCGACCAGATGTAATCTGAGCAGTCGGCGTAGCTCAAGCACTGCTTCCGGAGTCTCCTGAATCGAATGGCCGCCCTTGATCGTTTTACTGGAAGCCGCCCCTTCAAGATAGGCACTTTGATAAGACACAATACCATCAGACATGTGATTCACATCCTCACTGTCCGTTGTATTACCGATGATGGAGTGAAATTTAAAACCCGGAGGAGGTTGAATGCCTTTGGTCAGAGTCATAAATCTTGAATTTTCACTCAAATCGCTAGGCCCATTCTGAATCAGCTCATGGCCCATTTCATGGACAAAATCACTTAAACCAACTTCACCTTGGACTGTATCAGCAAAAGCCCCTAGAAAAGCACTTGGAATCCGGATAATCTTACGGGCCAGCTTGGTATGCCAACGGTCTGCATATTCGGTTCCTTCATGCGGGGTCGCCAAGAAAATGGCACGACTGAAATTTGGAATAGGCCGCATTTCTAAACGTGCTTTAAATAGAGGATTATTGCGGAACTTGATCAGCTGAGTGTTTTTCACAGTGTTAAATGTAGACTGACTGATATCTGCCTGGCTGACCAATAAGCGGGAAATAACACCGCCCATACTATGTCCGACCAGCACCGCTTCCTTCTTGGCGGGTGCATGATTGTTGAGACGGGAAAAACTTTGCTGGAGCAGGGCATAAATCTGATAACGGCTTTCCAGAATTGGCATATTTGTGGAGTAAAACACCTGCCAGACCTGAAAATTTTCTCTTAAAACCGGATCACCCATAATGTCGTTAGTCAGACGAATCCAGGCTTCCGGACTGCTGGCCAAGCCATGAATTAAGACCAGGACTTTCTTGTTGGGATTATAAGGCTCCAGCATATACAGATGCGGCATCATCAGATTGTCATCACGATCAATCAGCGTCAGATAGGCCATACGCCCGAGATTGTTTTCCGCCAGCCAGAGACCATAAGGAGCAGAAAAATTTGCAGCTAAGGCATATTCTTTGTTTGCGACCTTAATTTTTTCATATTTATAAGGATCATAAAGATTCAAGTTAAAATGAGAGCTATTTAAAATCTGCTCAACAGAGTGGGCGAATTGCGGAATAGCAGTAATGGTTGTCGCCAGATAGCGTGCCGAATGAATGTTCGGGTTAAAACCATTGCGGTATTGATGTTTTAGCGGATCAGCCAGATACTTTTTGTCTTCTTGCGAGGTTTTTTCTTCCGGCAAGACTGCGAGAAATTCGGAACCAAAACCATCACGGCGGGTAATCGAACGTAAGCCGGAAAAGTTCATGTTATAGGTGGACATCAACTTTTCAATCGACTGATTTTTCAGCTGTGGGAAATTGTCCAGATTAAGGGTATAGATACTCTTGCCCACTTGCAGGCGCTGGCCGGCTTCTTTACTTTCATGCCGCTCGGCATAAATATGAATCAGATGTGCGATTGCGAGGTTATAAAAATCCCGGATCTGGACCTGCCGGTTATCAAAAATCCGTTCCTGTGGTGCACGCTCGGTCTGAAATAGGTAGGCATAGCTGTAGCGAATGCTTTTATCCAGCATCAACAATTGCTGTTCCTGACATTGTTGCTGGTTCTGCTTATGGAGTTGCTGTTTTTCTTCAGAACGGGTTTTCGCCAGGGCGCTGGTGGTACATTCTGCCGATTTGCCAAGTTGCAAAGATTTAGCCAGATACAATTCACTCGAAGTAGAAAGTAATTGCTCATCCAGAATCTGCGGGATTTTTTTCAGCTCTGCCACACATTCATCAGGTTGATCCATACAGACTTGTGCCTCTCGTCCGGTCATGGACAAAACATTCAGACTGGCTTCACTGAGTTTATCTCGGGTCAGAATGCTGTCACGCTCATTGCTAATCGAGACATTAATTGCCTGCTCCTTAACACTGACGACCTGACAGCCACTGAGTAGGCTACTCATGACCAGGGTGCACAGCAGAAGCTTTTTAGTTATTTTTTTATGCATACCGTTTGCAGACTCATTCAAATTCTTGAAACCATAATATTCTGTATTCTACTGATTTTTCCATAAAAATAGACTGCCGTAGCAGTCTATTTTTATGAGAGGTTTAAAAGAACAAGCCAATCATTGCGTCTTGGCAGCTGGTGCAGGCGTTGCAGTTTGCATCACTTGCCAAACGTTCCAGCGGCCGTTTTTCTCCACCTCCATGATCAGGCGGTCTGCAACTTCAGCTTCTTGCGGATATTTGATTTTGTAATTTTTCAACGTTTGGATCGCGTTTTTCTTCTGCTCCAGAGCAATATAATTATTTGCTGCCGACAGATAGGCTTCCTGCACACCAGCCTTCATGGCCTTGTCCAGATATGGAATTGCTTCACGGTGACCACCCCCTTCAGACAAGCCAAAGCCAAACCAGAAATTCACTTCAGGATCATCCTGATTGAGGCGAAGAATACGCTGTGCATAGGTCAGCGATTTCGTGGTATAGACAGAACCCAGATCCAGGTTACGCGCCATCACACTGGCTTTAAAGGCACGCATCAATACATCGAAAGAGGCATTTTCACGTGCGGCGAGCGTATCCAGGTGTTGGGAAACTTCGCGTAATTTTGCTTCAAAACCACGACGTTCCTGACGGTCCGTAAAGCGAGGCGGATAATGGCGAGCCTTGCCTTCGACCATTTGCAGAAAATCATCCACCTCTGTAATGTCGATCTCATTGTCTTGTGCAAGAGTGGCATAATGCAGGGAAGAGGCCTTGCTGTCGACTAATGGAATGATCAGCTTATTGACATCTAACGTGATCTTTTTAGAGGGATCATTCGGGTCGCTCACAACCATTTTGGTCACAGGTTGGGCTGCAGCTTTTTGCAGATGGACTTCAAATGGAGGTGGCTCGTTATAGTTGAAAGGATTTAAAGCATAAAATGGTGGTGTAAGTGCTGGTTCTACAAATACAATTGCATCTGTCGCTTTCTGTGCTGGTTTCTGTGACATGGTTGAACATGCAGTTAAAGTCAGGGTTAAGCAAGCAAGCGCCAAGGGCTTAAGAGTCATAATATCCGTCCATTTGTGTTATTTTTTAAAATAGCTGGTTTAAAAATCACATGATCGCCAGTCTATGAAAACTGTTAGAATCATGCAAGTCATTGCATGTTACAAAGTTAAGCGTATGGTCAGGCTTTGGACTGACTGCTTTGTGCTTCACATTCCCGTCGTGCTTCTTCCAGAATTGCAAGCTCTTCCTTGCTCAAAGGTGATTCATCAAGTGGCTTTTTAAATGATGGATCAAGCAGAGACAGGCGGTTGCATAAGTTATTCATGCGTTTTTCATTTTGCTGAATTCGATCCAGCAGTACACGCATTCCTTCCAGAATCGGATCAGACTGCTCTTCAGTGGCTGCATAAGGCAGAAAGCCAATACTCTCTGCATAGTCACGTCGGCGACTTTCGCTATCATTTTTTGGTTTGTCTTTGGTAATGAAACGTGCCGGGTTACCGACTGCCGTGGTATTGGCTGGTACCGGCTTGGTCACTACGGCATTAGAACCGACCTTGGCATTTTTACCGACAGTGAAAGGGCCCAGAATTTTTGCTCCGGCCCCCACCACCACACCATCTTCCAGGGTAGGGTGACGTTTTCCTTTATTCCAGGTCGTACCCCCCAGTGTTACCCCATGATAAAGCGTGACATCATCACCAATTTCTGCAGTTTCCCCAATGACCACGCCCATGCCATGATCAATAAAAAAGCGGCGGCCAATTTTTGCCCCCGGATGAATTTCAATTCCGGTGACAAAGCGGCTAAATGAAGACAGGGCACGCGCCGTTCCTTTACAGTCTTTGTTCCACAGTTCATGTGCCATGCGATGCATGATCAGGGCATGAATACCAGGGTAGGTGGTTAAGACTTCGAGTGTATTGCGTGCTGCAGGATCGCGCGCAAAGACAGCTTTTATATCTTCTTTGAGCTGTTTTAGCATTAGTTTTGATCCTCATTCTGTTGTAATGTCTTTGAAGATTTTTTCCAAGTCCCGTTATTTAGAGCCTGAACACGACTAAAAATACCACGAAGTAAATGATATTCCATACGATCTAATTGTATACGTCCAAAAAGGCGACGCAAGCGTAAAGGCAATAATCTCGGATTTTTTGGATCCATAAATTCAATTTCTGCCAACATTTTTTCCAAATGCGGATAGAACTGCTCCATGTGCTGATGTGTCACCAGCGGCTCGTCCCATTGCATTTCAATACCATCAATCACTTGCATGGTGGCTTTAGGATCTTGTGGATGTTCAACCTGTTCCATGGCTGCCATACGAAGTTCATAGCAAATAATTTGAATCGCCTGAGCGACGTTCAAAACACCATAATCCTTATTCACAGGAATGGTTAAGTGATAATTGGCCATCGCCAATTCTTCATTGGTCAGCCCCCGATCTTCACGACCGAAGATAATCGCAACCTCATTCTGCTCTTGTGTAACCGCAGTGAGGGCTTTGCTTGCAGCGGGCCGGACATCCAGTAAGGGCCAGGGAATGGTGCGGCTGCGTGCGCTGGTACCGAATACAATCTGGCAGTCTTTAATGGCATCTTCAAGGGTTTCTACAATCTCGATCTGCTCGATCAGGTCAGTTGCACCCGCAGCCAGCGCGGCAATATCCGGATGCGGATAGGTTTTCGGTGCCACCAGAACCAGCTTGGACAGGCCCATGGTTTTCATGGCGCGTAAGGCACTGCCAATGTTGGCAGGTAAGGTGGTATTGACCATGACAATACGCACATGGGAGAGATGTGCTGAAACGGTAGCATTGTCAATTTGACTCATGAACTTTCCAATTGTGAATGTTTTTAAATGAAATTACGAATATTGGGCCTGATTTTCCGCCTGATACAGGTCCATAGCATCCTCGATGCTCATATCGGCAGGT
The DNA here is from genome assembly GCF_024129495.1 of Acinetobacter sp. S4400-12. Taxonomy (NCBI): domain Bacteria; kingdom Pseudomonadati; phylum Pseudomonadota; class Gammaproteobacteria; order Moraxellales; family Moraxellaceae; genus Acinetobacter; species Acinetobacter sp. S4400-12. The sequence continues at coordinate 89,308 of NZ_JAMXYB010000004.1, forward strand.
GGTGGCGGCACTTCGACAGGCTTGGCTTCTTCATAAGAGACGGCTCTGGCCGCTTTGGACTTAACTTGATATTCAATATGAATGGCCGATTTACCAAAGTAATCACGCAGCTTTATGAGCAGTTCATCCAGCGGCGCAACTTTCCAGTTGAGGCCCAAATGCAGTTCAGTACTGGCATAGTCATAATCCAGATATAAAATCACCGGAATATGCGTGCTCATATCTACATCCGTATAAAGCTGTAAGATCTGCTGTAAGTCACGTGCCAGTGTTTTGCTCTGGTGCTCGGCAGTCAGGGTGATTTTAATACTGTTAGCACGTTTTTGACGGATTTCATTTAAGCTAAAAGCCTTGGTCAAGCGGCCCAGTGGGCGGTCAAAACCTTCACGCTCATAAATTTCACCTTCAATGACTACCACTTTGTCGACCTGGACAATCTCTTTAAAGCGCTGGAAACGTTCATGGTTGGTAGAAATTTCAATACGTGACGTACCATCATCCAGCGTAACCATCATCCGGTTCGGGAAGTTCGCCACATCTACCACCAGCCCGGCAAACACCGTGGTTACGCCACGGCGTGTGGGGGTTAATTCATTAATTTGTGCAGGCACAAAGGCTTTCAGTTCATTGCGGTAGACATCAATCGGATGACCGGTCAGATACAGGCCGAGCGTGTCTTTTTCACCTTTAAGACGGACTTCATCTGACCAGGGTCTGACCGGTTTAGATGGCTTGCGCTGAACTTCTTCAACTTCACCAAACAGGTCCATAATGCCGGTTTCACGGTTTGAACGTGCCTGTTCTGCCGCCTGAACGGCCTGAGGCAGTTGGACCATCAAATCTGCACGTTCAATTCCCAGACAGTCCAGTGCGCCCGCACGGATCAAGGCTTCCAGAGTACGCTTATTGATTTTCTTCAAGTCGATCCGGTGACAGAAATCAAACAGGTCTTTATAAGGGCCTTGCTCGTTACGTGAGTTGATCACCGATTGCATTGCCGCTTCGCCCACGCCTTTAATCGCACCTAGACCATACACAATAGTTTTTTCATCAATGGCGTGGAACTGGTAAATCGACATATTGACTGAAGGTGGTAACACTTCCAGATTGTTTTTACGGCAGTCGTCAATCAGGAAGACCACGTTATCGGTGTTCTGCATTTCCGAGGACATGACTGCTGCCAGAAACTCAGCCGGATAATGGGCTTTTAACCAGGCAGTCTGATAGGCCACCAAAGCATAGGCAGCCGCATGTGATTTGTTAAAACCATAGCCGGCAAACTTTTCCATATAGTCAAAGATATGGTTGGCGGTGGCTTCATCAATATCTTTTTTTGCAGCGCCTTCAATGAAGATTTTACGCTGTTTGACCATTTCTTCAGGCTTTTTCTTACCCATGGCCCGGCGCAGCAAGTCCGCACCGCCCAAGGTATAACCGGCACAGTACTGCGCAGCCTGCATCACCTGTTCCTGATACACCATAATTCCGTAGGTCGGTTCCAAGACACCTTCCAACAGGGGATGCAGATATTCAAAATCGCCACCATGCATCCGGTGAATAAAGTCAGGAATCAGGTCCATCGGACCGGGACGGTATAAAGATACAAAGGCAATAATTTCTTCGAACTTACTAGGACGCGCCTCTTTCAGCATCTTTTTCATGCCCACAGATTCAAACTGGAAGACGGCGGTGGTGTTGGCATTAGCAAATACGAGGTAGGCGTCTTTGTCATCTAGCGGGATATAGGCAATATCCAGCGGTTTTTCACTCTGAATGCGTTTATTGATGTTCTTGACCGCATCTTCAATCACGGTCAGGTTACGCAAGCCTAAGAAGTCAAACTTCACCAGACCGGCAGACTCAACATCGTCCTTATCGAACTGTGCCACGCGTCCGGTACCATCAGCATCACACATGACCGCAGAGAAATCGGTAATCTTGGTCGGTGAAATGACCACACCACCAGCGTGTTTACCGGTATTTCGGGTAATGCCTTCAAGTTTGAGAGCCATTTCCCAGATCTCAGAAGCATCATCATAGTCGGGATTCGAGGGATTGGTCACCACATCCTTGAGTTGCGGTTCGGCTTCCAGCGACTCTTCCAATGTTAGACCCAACGGTTTGGTTGGAATCAGTTTAGAGATCCGATCTGCCAGACCATAAGATTTGCCTAGTACCCGTGCGACGTCACGAATTGCCCCTTTGGCAGCCATGGTACCGAAGGTTGCAATCTGGGACACCGCGTCACGGCCATAAGTGCGTGCAACATAGTCAATCACCCGGTCACGACCAGTAATACAGAAGTCTACGTCAAAATCGGGCATTGACACACGTTCCGGATTCAGGAAGCGTTCAAACAGCAGTTCATAGCGTAACGGATCCAGGTCGGTAATTTTTAAACTATAGGCCACCAGTGAACCCGCACCTGAACCACGACCCGGGCCTACCGGTACGCCGTTGCTCTTGGACCATTGAATAAAGTCCATGACGATCAGGAAGTAGCCAGGGAAACCCATCGAGTTAATGATGTTGATTTCATATTCAATCCGCTCATCATAAGGCTTACGGATTTCTGCCCAGTGCTCGTCACGCTCTGCAGGCGGATAAAGGAAGTCCAGACGCTCTTCGAGACCTTCTTTAGATAAATGCGCAAAGTAAGTATCAATGGTATGACCTTCAGGGATCGGATAATCCGGCAGAAAGTATTTACCCAGTTGCAAGGTTACATTACAGCGCTTGGCAATATGGTAGGTGTTTTCAATTGCTGCAGGAATATCCGAGAAAAGCTCGGTCATTTCCTCGGCAGATTTAAAGTACTGTTCAGGTGAATAAGTTTTGGGACGGCGGTTATCGCCCAGAACATAGCCATCTGCAATACATACACGCGCTTCATGTGCTTCAAAGTCATTGCGGGTCATAAAATGCACATCATTATGTGCCACGACCCCAATATTGTACTTTTTGGCCAGCTTAACCGCCTCAAGAATGAAGTTATCTTCATCTGGACGATTGGTACGGCTAAGTGCTAAATAGACACGATTCCCAAATTTTTCAATCCATTCTTCTAATAGTGGTTCAGCTTTTTGTGGATTGGAAGTAATAAGCATTTTTCCAACATCGGACTGTATGCCAAGCAGGGCAATCATGTCGTCGGACTGCTCCAGAATCCATTCTTTTTGTATGCAAGGAACGTCCAGTTGCTGTCCGCGAATAAAGCCTTCGGAGACCAGCTCAGTCAGGTTACGCCAACCTTTATTGGTCATGGCCAGTAAGGTCATACGATGTTCGGCATCATTCAGGCGAATTTCTGAACCTAAAATCGGTTTAATGCCTTTGCCTAGGCATTTTCCATAAAATTTTACTGCGGCATGCAGGTTGGACAAGTCGGTGAGAGCAAGGGCAGGCATTTGCTCTTTCTCAGCAGCTTTGACTAAATCAGGTATACGTACGATGGATTCAGTAATCGAAAATTCTGTATGAATACCAAGATGAACAAAGTGCATAAATGAGTCCCTGCAAAAACCGCTCGATAGTTTAACATGGGATTTATTGTTGCAGTTTGAAATTGATGGGAAATGCTGAACTTTTAATTTAATTGAGCGGCTTATTTTTCTTTAGTCTTGAAAAACGAGCAGCACTGCTGGGTGCACTCATAAAAAACTTTTCTTAGTTTGCTGAAATATTGTTAGATTACCCGCCAACGAGCCATGATCCATATATGAACTGTTAACCGAGCTGAATATGTCCTGCATCGTTATAGAGGAAAAATAAAACCCTCCGAAGAGGGCTGAACTATAATTTTTATCTTAACCGCGACAGCCAGTCACCGATACTTTGAACAATCTGGACCAGAATCAATAAGACAATCACTGTCATGATCACCACAGACGTGTCAAAACGCTGATAACCATAAGAAATAGCTAAATCACCAATACCACCAGCACCAACGGCCCCGGCCATCGCTGTCGCACCAATCAGGCTAATGGTTGCAGTGGTCAGATTGAGAATCAGGGAGCTACGGGCTTCGGGCAGGACAAATTTGAAAATAATCTGCATTGGAGTTGCACCCATCGCCTGTGCAGACTCAATAATGCCTGCATTTACTTCCAGCAACGAGGTTTCAATCAGGCGGCCAATATAAGGCCCGACATAAATGGTTAGCGGTACAATCGCCGCCCAAGTACCAATAGATGTTCCTACAATCCACTTGGTCAGCGGGATGACTGCAATCAGCAGAATAATAAACGGCAAGGAGCGAAGCGCATTCACAATTGGATTTAAACCGTGATAAATCACGCGATTTGGCAGAATGCCGTCCGGACGGGTTAGCAGTAAAATAATGGCTTGAACAAAGCCCCAGATACAGCCAAACAGCATGGCGAAAAATACCATGTGAAAGGTTTCCTGCAAGGCTGTGACGAACTGGTCCATGGACAGGGAGCTTTTCCAGAAAGGTGCAGTCAGCGTCGTCAACCACTGTACAATGAAATCTCTCATGCTTGTATTCCTGCTTGTGATACCTGCACACCTTGATCTTCCAGATATTGCAGGGCAGCGTTAATTTCAGTGCCATCGCCGGAGAGTTGAATAAACATCTGTCCAATCACGGAGCCATTAATTTCGGTCATGTTGGCAAACAGAATATTCAGGTTAATATTGAACTGTCTGATCACCGCTTGAATCACGGTTTCCTGCGCTGAACTGCCGAGAAATTTTAAACAATAAATACTCTGCTGATTCTGATTTTCCAGATTGTTTAAAATATTCACAGGCAAATGCTGCTGTAAAACGGTCTGGATAAAACTTCGGGTGGTTGGATGCTGCGGTTGACTGAAGATCTGCAAGGTAGAGCCGGTTTCAATCACATCACCTTTTTCCATTACGGCCACATAATCACAGATTGATTCAATCACATCCATTTCATGCGTTACCATCACAATCGTGATGCCTTGCTCTTCATTGATTTTTTTCAGGAGTTGTAATACGGATTTGGTGGTTTGTGGATCAAGTGCGGAAGTCGCTTCATCACAGAGTAAAATTTTAGGATGATTGGCAAGGGCGCGTGCAATACCGACACGCTGTTTTTGACCCCCGGAAAGCTCATCAGGATAGGTATTACGCTTATGTTTTAGATCAATAAAATCCAGTAATTCTTCCAGACGTTTTTCACGCTCAGCCTTGTTCCAGCCCAGAAGTTTCATCGGCATTTCAATATTGGCCGCCACGGTTTGGGTTTGCAGTAAATTAAAATGCTGGAAAATCATCCCGATACCTGCACGTTCTTGACGCAATGCTTTCGCATCCAAGGCCGTAAAATCTGTACCATTGATAATAACTTGTCCCGAGCTTGGACGTTCTAGCAGGTTAATCAGGCGAATTAATGTACTCTTGCCTGCGCCACTATATCCAATAATGCCAAAAATACTGCCTGTCGGGATCTGCAGATTGATCTGATTCAGGGCATGCAAGGTTTGACCTTTCAGCTCATACTGTTTGGAAATATTTTTAAATTCAATCATAGTGTCAAAAACTGCATTACCAGCAAAAAACAGGCAAGAAAAGCTTGCCTGTTTTTATATTGGGTAAAATATTACTGAGCTTCGGTCAAATAAGTAACGGGTTTGTTGACCGCGACTTTTGTGCCACCAAAGTGTTCATCAACATAGGCTTTCACAGCAGGAGTATGATACAGTGCGCCCACTTTTTGAAGTGCCGGGTCGTTCTGACGGTCTGCTGCCACCGCTAAAACATTCACATTCATTTTAGTGCTTTGGTCAATTGGCTCATAGTAAATCGCATCTTTTAAGACGTTTAAACCGCCTTCCATCGCCAGAGTATTACCTAAAACAATCGCATCTACTTCGTCTTTTACGCGAACTGCAGTCGCCATTTGAATCGGCTTGATGATAATTTGTTTGGCATTTTCAGTCACATCGGCCGTGGTGCCTTTGACATAGTCAAATTCAGGTTTAAGTTTCACCAGACCGGCAGACTGTAATAGCAAGAGGGCGCGTGACTCATTTGCACCATCATTTGGAATGGCAATGGTGGCACCGGTTTTAAACTCATCCAAGGATTTTACCTTGCTGGAGTAAATCCCCATAGGCTCTAAATAAGTGGTCGCGAGCGGGGCGATTTTTTGTGTATTGGCATCATTATACGCCACCATATAGGCATAGGACTGGAATGCGTTTAGGTCAATTTCTTTATTGGCGACCGCAGTATTCATGGCAACATAGTCGGTAAAATTTTTTACATCCAGCTTGAGACCTGCTTGCTTGGTTTCCGGCAATGTTGCAATGTAGCGCCAGATGTCGGCATCTGAACCGGTAGATGCCAGCGTTACTGTTTGCAGTTCACCGGAGTTTTTAGCTTGAGCAGCATCACTGTCAGGAGCTTGCTGTTTGCTACACGCAGTTAAAGTGAATACAGATGCACTCAATAAGACACCCAGTAACTTTTTCATAAAAAATATCCTAATTTTTTGTTGCCTAAAGTATAAGCACTTTTAAGTCGTATTAAAGCAGCGTTTTATCGCGATCCTGCTTGAAAGTAAATCAGAATACGCACGGTATTTGCCTAAAGCATACATCTAAAGTTTCCAGTATCTACCCGATGAGCATCAAGCAATCGTGTACCTTCTTTTGTATTAAAACTGGAGAGAGCCGCCTTTCAATGGTCGCCATCATAACAATAAAGCTATATTCAGAATAGTGAAGTGAAAATGCGATCTTATCTATTTAGTAGAATAAGGATTAGAGGTTTCAACTAAAAAATCAATAAATACAAAGTATTATTTTTATCAAAAATCGGCAGGCGAAGTGATGGTTTAATTTATGATCTTTATAAGATTTTATCCAATCTAAATCATAAAAACGGATATAAGAGGCTTGGAACCACCTGTTTTTATTGTTTTTATCTGCAAAATATATTTTATGTTTATGACGCTGTAGGAAGCATGCTGCTAATAAAGCAATTCTATAGGTGGTGTGAAAATATATTTAAGAAATGCTGGAGGCGTAAACGTCGACAGTGATCAAATTTTTTAACTGTATAGACTAGACGCCAGTTTTTGTCATCAACGCTTTGGATCAAAGGTGGAAGAGGGAGGACTGATAAAATTTATAGTGATAAAAATATAAAAAATAATGCACAAAATCCAAATCTGGAACGATAAAAAGCCCTATATAAAATAGGGCTTTTACAATTAACGATTCTGGAAAATATTAAGTATTTTCACGCGCAATCGCACGGTAGCCAATATCCTTACGGTATTGAACACCGTCAAAAGTGACTTTTTCACACAGTTCCAAAGCTTTGGCTTGTGCTTCACCGATGGTATTGCCCAGTGCAGTTACACAAAGTACACGGCCACCAGCTGTCACAATTTCACCTTTCTCATTGGCTTTAGTACCTGCATGGAAGACTTTGGCATCGGCCATTTCAGTGTCTAGGCCTGAAATCACATCACCATTGCTTGAAGTTTCCGGGTAGCCACGTGACGCAAGTACGATACCGACAGTTTTACGCTCATCCCAGTCAGCTTCTGCTGGCAGCTTGCCTGCAAGACCTGCTTCCACCAGTTCCACCAAAGAAGATTTTAAGCGCATCATGATTGGCTGGGTTTCAGGGTCACCAAAACGGCAGTTGAATTCAATCACTTTAGGTTGGCCTTGCTCGTCAATCATCAGACCCGCATACAGGAAGCCTGTGTACGCATGTCCATCCGCTTTCATACCATCAACGGTTGGGCGCATGACTTCTTTCATGGTTTTTTCGAAAACGTCAGCTGTCACCACTGGCGCAGGAGAGTAAGCGCCCATACCGCCCGTGTTGGGACCCTGGTCACCTTCAAAAATGCGTTTGTGATCTTGTGAGGTTGCCATTGGCAGGATGTTGTCACCATCAATCATACAAATGAAAGAGGCTTCTTCACCCGCAAGGAATTCTTCAATAACTACACGTGAACCGGCATCGCCAAACTTGTTGCCCGACAGCATGTCATCAATTGCAGCATATGCTTCTTGATTGGTCATCGCCACGATTACGCCTTTACCGGCTGCCAAGCCATCTGCCTTGATCACAATTGGCGCACCATTTTTTTCAACAAAGGCTTTGGCAGCATCGACTTCTGTAAATACGTCATAGAAAGCAGTTGGAATGTTGTGGCGTTTTAAGAAGTGCTTCGCAAATGCTTTAGAGCCTTCCAGCTGTGCTGCAAATTGCGTTGGACCCCAAATTTTAAGATCAGCAGCGCGGCACGCATCTACGACACCATTCACAAGTGGTGCTTCTGGACCCACGATAATCAGATCAACCGCATTATTTTTAGCAAAGTCGATAATTGCAGCATTGTCTAAAATGTTTAACACAACATTTTCGCATTTTGATTCGGTTGCAGTCCCGGCATTACCTGGCGCAACAAAAACTTTAGCAACTTTTTTATCTTGTGCGATTTTCCATGCTAAAGCATGTTCACGACCGCCGTTACCCAAAACTAAAATATTCATCGGTTCATACTCCATGAATCGAAAATGACATAAAGCCCTCAACTTAAAAAGGAGAGGACTTTATGCAAGATTAAAAATCTAGATTGTTCAGCATGTAAGACATTGTCATTACATTGGCACTACATAATTAGTGGCGGAAGTGACGCATGCCAGTGAAGACCATGGCAATACCAGCTTCGTCAGCTGCTGCAATGGTTTCTTCATCACGCATAGAACCACCCGGTTGGATAATGCATTTGATGCCAGCTTTTGCAGCGTTATCAATACCATCACGGAATGGGAAGAATGCGTCAGATGCCATTACTGCACCTTCAACTACGAGACCTGCATGTTCAGCTTTAATTGCAGCAATACGCGCAGAGTTGACACGGCTCATTTGACCTGCACCTACACCAATCGTTTGACGATTTTTCGCATACACAATCGCATTTGATTTTACATATTTCGCAACTTTCCAGGCGAAGATCATGTCATCAATTTCCTGTTCAGTTGGCGCACGTTTAGTCACAACTTTAAGGTCATCTTTAGTGATCATGCCCAAGTCCTGGTCTTGAACCAGTAAACCACCGTTGACACGCTTGTAGTCGAGTTGAGATTGACGCGCATCGATTGCTGGAAGTTCGCCACATACCAGAACGCGTACGTTTTTCTTCGCGCCTGTTACTTCAAGAACGCCTTCAGCAACGCTAGGTGCAATGATCACTTCAACGAATTGACGATCCACAATTGCTTGTGCAGTTGCGACATCTAGTTCACGGTTGAATGCAATGATGCCACCGAATGCAGATTCAGGGTCAGTTGCATATGCCAGGTCATAAGCCGCCTGGATGCCATCTAAAGACACCGCAACGCCACATGGATTGGCATGTTTTACAATCACACACGCAGGTTTAGCGAATGATTTCACACATTCAAGTGCTGCATCTGTATCTGCGATATTGTTATAAGAGAGCTCTTTACCTTGTAACTGTTTAGCTGTTGAAACAGACGCTTCAGTCGCTGTGTCTTCTACATAGAAGGCAGCAGATTGATGCGGGTTTTCACCATAACGAAGGTCTTGAACTTTATTTAATTGCGTATTGAAAGTACGTGCAAATTTGTCTGCCTGACCTTCTTCTTTACCTACGCGAGCACCCAGATAAGAAGCGATCATGCCATCGTATTGCGCTGTATGTTCAAACGCTTTAACCGCTAGGTCAAAACGAGTAGCATAAGACAAAGCACCTTCTGCTTTTAACTCAGCAATAACGGTTGAGTAGTCAGAAGCGTTTACTACAATACCGACAGAAGCATGGTTTTTTGCAGCAGCACGAACCATAGTTGGGCCACCGATGTCGATGTTTTCAATCGCATCTGCAAGTGAACAGTTTGGTTTTGCTACAGTGGCTGCAAATGGATATAAGTTCACAACAACAAGGTCGATGGCATCGATGCTGTGTTCTGCCATTACAGCTTCATCCAGTCCGCGACGTGCCAAGATACCGCCATGAATTTTTGGATGCAAAGTTTTTACACGGCCGTCCATCATCTCTGGGAAACCAGTGTGCTCTGAAACTTCAACTACGGCAATATTATTGTCTTTCAATAATTTGTATGTACCACCAGTAGATAAAATTTCTACCCCAAGAGCAGCAAGGTTTTGGGCAAACTCAACAATACCAGTCTTGTCGGAAACAGAGATTAAAGCGCGTTTAATAGTCATGATCTTCGTCACAGTTTTCAAGAATTAAAACAAATTAGCTAAATACAGGTCGAAAAAAATGCCTGCGGAAGCCGCAAGCATTTTATCATTTATTCACTCATTAAACCGTGAGCTTTTAACTTTTTACGTAAAGTACCGCGGTTAAGTCCGAGAATCTCAGCAGCACGTGTCTGGTTGCCACGTGTGTACTCTAGAACTACAGATAAAAGAGGCTTCTCCATTTCTGCTAGCACCATGTCATACACCTGAGAAGGTTGCTCGCCCTGCAGTTGTGCAAAGTAGTGGCGAACTGCGCGATCTACATGAATACGTAGAGCGACATCAGATTGTGCAGTAAAAATAGGAGACTTGCTATTCATGCGAATTAATCCGAAAAATAAATATCACTTGGGTAAAGTGATATATAAAAGTGGTCTAGAAATTTAAATGAACTCCAATTTTAGATCCTAAAACTAGAGTTCTAAAACTTGGTCATTACATTGAGCTTGTAGCTTGACATATCTCTGCGATTTGGTCGAAAAATAAGCGTAACAATAATTAAAGTTTTGTTACTGACCAAAATCCAAACAAAAAATCTGCTCAATACGCAATAAATTTTATAGCGCATTAGTTAAGACTGTATTTGTTGTGGAAAAGTAGCGAGGAGTTTGCAGCACATAGCTTTTGTGGCGCGTATAATACCATTTTCTAGGAAAAAGTGAGCAAGAAAACTGCATTTTTTTAAACTTTTTTCGATTTTTTAATAGTTTTTACCCATATTAAGGCCGAATTATTTCTAAACTATAATTATCGAAGTCTTTGCGGTCTACCGGAAGGCTAAATTTAAACTTGAAGGGACTGTTCTGAGGAATTCGCTCTACCTTTACCAGACTTTCAATCAGATACTCCTGTGAAGTCAGGTTGTAGGTCACGGTCTGCTTGCCATGTTTTTTCAGGTTTATTCTTAAAATAGGCAGGCTGAGACTGCGGTCATGGAGATTGACCAGTTCACCACTAAATTGTGTCTCGTTTTTAGCTACAGATCTGATCTTGACTTTATTAATATGAATTAGGTTGTAATGCTCATTAATATGCGAACAGTTAAACATTTCGCAGATCTGGGTGAATGCCATACTCATGACATGGCTATTTTGCAGATATTTCGGATTAAACCAGAAAAACTGGAATAACAGCAGTCCAAGTAGGGACAGGTTTAACAGACTCCAGCCGGCATAATAAAGTAAGCTTTTTTCCTGTTCCTTGTCCGACTCATCCCAGTTCATGCTGGGTAAGACACTGATCGGGGTGGTGCTAAAATAGTTCAGGTTGTTTAGGTAAGTATGCAAGTCGATGTTCGAGTTTTCGACTTTCTCATCAAAAATATTCAGAAAACTGTGCCGAGGCCGCTGAACTTGGTTGTTATGCTGCCCAGATGTGTCGGTCTGAGTAGGATAACGACTGTTATGATTGATAGTATCAAAAGCAGAGTCAGAAGCAGTGACCGAGTTCTGGTTCTCAGTCACCAGATGTGATAAAGCATTAAAAGTCGTGGTGCATTTGGGACAGCAAACCATACCTTGCGCTATGGTTAATTGTGCAACGCTAACCTTATAAGTTGTAGAACATGTAGGGCAATGGGTTTGCTTGTCACTCATATAGACTTTATATACTCTTTAATTTTTATGGCGTTTCCCCGAAATTCGGCACCAGTTTTCATCACGTTTTTCGACTTCTAATATATCAAAATGTTTTGAGTAAATGCTAGTAACTTCAGTCACTTGCTCTTCAATTACACCTGCAAGTGCGAACTCTGCCTCAGGTTTGACTAAATTTGCAAACTCAGGCTCAAGCATCATTAGTGGCCCCGCCAGAATGTTGGCTACAAACACATCTGCTTTCTGCTCGCCCAGCTCTGTATTGAACTCTTCCGGCAGGCCTACATAGAGTTTATCGAGTACGCCATTCAGTTCTGCATTTTGTTGGGTTGCCAGAACAGCTTGTGGATCGATATCAGTGGCATATGCTTTTTTCGCACCTAGTAATAGGGCGGCGACTGCTAAAATTCCTGAACCGCAACCATAGTCAATGACGATCTTGTCTTTAACATCAGTTTTTCCGAGCCATTGCAAGCAAAGGAAAGTCGAGGCATGGTTTCCGGTACCAAAGGCCAGACCTGGGTCAAGTTTGATATTGACAGCATCAGCTTCGGGGGCTTGCATCCATTCCGGTACAATCCAGAATTTTTCTGCAATCTGAATCGGTGCATAGGCATCCATCCAGGTTCTTTCCCAGGCTTGGTCTTCTAAGAACTCATGCCGCATTGGAACATCTGGGATTTGCAGGCGAATAAATGTTTCAAGAGCGCTGACATCAATTTCTTCATCATCTTCCTGTGCATAGATGCCAGTTACAATGACTTTATTCCAAAGTGGGGTTTCACCTGGAAGTGGTTCCAGTAAATCTTGGTTTTCGGCATCATCCAGTGTCACACTGACTGCACCCAAAGAGCTGAGTAAGGTTTCAGTAAAATCAACTTGAGCCTGATCAACCGTAATATGAATTTGTAACCACTTCACAGAAATTAACCTTTTCTACATGTTTTAAAAAGCTATTGTAACGGAACTTGGGAATGAGCGCTGCTATCTTGTGAGGCTATCACTAAAATAAAAGAGCGCCATAGCTAGGACTGCATCCCAAAAACTTGACAGCTTAAGCCGGGTTTAAAGGATGCATTTTTAAAACGTGGAGTGCTATTGTGCGCTAGACAAGGCCGGTCGAGGGCTAATCGGTGCAAAGCGATTAAGCAAGAAACCAAAGATGGCAGCAAAAATATACATAAAGATCGAGTACACGGCAGCTGGCATGGCGACTGCCGTACTGGACATGACTGTCAACGCAATGGTCATGGCTAAAGTACTATTATGAATGCCAATCTCAAATGCACTGGCCCGAGCCTGAGCTGTATTGATATTCATCAGACGCGGAACAAAATAGCCAATGCTCAGGCTGAAAATGCAGAACAGTACGGCGGCAAGACCTACTTGAGCCAAGTATTCAGCAATATTGCTACGTTCACTATAAATGGCACCTGCGATAATCAGGATCAGGAAAATGACTGCAAAAATACGCAGGGGTTTATTCAGTTTCTCGGTCAGTTTTGGAGAGTAGCGGCGAATCAGCATGCCAATTCCCACGGGAAGCAGAATAATGCCAAAGACCTGCAGGATTTTTGCAAACTGTAAGCTGATTTGCTGGCTGTCCTGCATGAAGTGCATAATTGAAAAGTTAACAATCAATGGTAAGGTCAGCGCCGCAATCACTGAGTTAATGGCGGTCAAAGTAATATTTAGGGCCAGGTCTCCCTTAAACAGATAGCTAAACAGGTTGGCGGTACTCCCACCGGGAGAAGCAGCCAGGAGCATTAGGCCAACAGCAAGTAGAGGTGGAAGCGCCAGTACCTTACACAGTACAAAGGCAATACCAACCAGCAGTACGAGCTGACAGAACAGGGCGACCAGCACGGCTTTGGGGTGCTGGGTCACGCGTGCAAAATCTTTGAGCGTCAGCTCCAGCCCCAAACCCACCATAATAATCGCCAGAGCGAGGGGTAAAAATATAGTAATAATGCCAGAATCCATCTGCATACTCCTTGGTAAAATTATTCTAATCGTTTTGATTTACTTTGGAAAAAGCATACAGCTTAAATCTGGTCATGCCAAGAAAATTACAAATTGGGTAAGTGACGGTTAGGTCTATAATTTACTTTTTGACGGCTGATCATCCAGCCAAAAAACGTGGCAAAAACATACATTACAATACTGTAAATTCCAGCCGGGATAGCAATCGTGACATTGTCTAAAACCGAAATAGCAATGGTCATGGCAATGGCCGTGTTATGAATGCCGATTTCAAAAGTGCAGGCCCGCACCATTCTTTCCGGAATCTTCATCATTAAGGGAAGGCAATAACCGATAAACAGGCTGGAAAAACAGAGTAATACTGTCGCGGTACCGACGCTGGCAAAATATTCAACCAGATTGAAACGTTCCCTAAAAATGGCAAAGGTAAATAAAATGCATAAAAAACTCACAGAGAGCAGGCGCATCGTGTGGTGCGCACTGATCGACAGTTGAGGGAGCTTGGCCCGTACCAGCATGCCGATCATGACCGGAATAATTGTAATCAGAAAAACCTGCATAATTTTTTCAGGCGGTAAGTTGACGCTGCTTTGATCAGCAAGAAAATAATGCAATGACAGATTAATAATAAAGGGTAAGGTAAAGAGGGAAATAACAGTATTGAAAGCAGTTAAAGTGATATTAAGTGCAACATCCCCCTTATATAAATAACTGAACAAATTCGCTGTAGGGCCGCCAGGGGACGCTGACAGGAGCATCAACCCGACTGCCAGCAGAGGAGGCAAGTTTAAAACCAGACAAATCAGAAATGCCAGGCTGGTCAAAATCACCAGTTGAGAAAACAAGGCAATAAAAATTACTTTTGGATAGCGAAGTACCTTGAGAAAGTCTTTGAAGGTCAGTTCCAGTCCCAGCCCCATCATCATAATTGCCAGAGTGATTGGCAAAAATAAACTAAAAAACCCCGAGTCCATGAAGTTTCCTTCTTATTATTCATTTTTTAAGTGTTTTGAAGTTTATCTTAGCTATACAAATAAGCAACAAAAAAATAAAAAACGGACAAAACCTAGTCAGTTTGCCCGTTTGAGTTGAATTTAAATTAAGCTGTTACTCGGGCAGCTTACATCCCTCTCTGAGTGGTTGCAGGCATCGTTTGATTTTGTTGCATCATATTGTTCTGAGGATGAGGAACGGTAAAACCTAAGGCACATTTGCCACGCATTTCAGTACCGTTAATGGTGACTGAGGTTACATTGCCTGTACTACAAGCATTATATAGTTCCGGTTCATCGCCTCTTAAAGAACTGGTGCCTGAAGATGGGAAAAATTGTGGCTCACAGGTACCATTCCAGATAATACCGCGGTAAGCAAAGCTGACTGGTGCACCTTGTGATTTGCCTTTACAAACCTGTTGGTATTTTTGTGCATTATAAACTTTCTCGACCTTATCATTTGCTGAAGTCACAAACGGGGTGAGACATAGACTACAGAGGGCAGCGGATAGAAACAAATTCTTATTCATCTTTTATACCTTTGGTTGTAATGTCAACATAAATAGATTAAAAAATACTCAAAATTAAGCAATGTTAATCAAGTAATTTTTTAAGCTTAAATGTTTAATTTATATATAAAGTCTGCAAGTTAAGATTACATTGCAATACTCAGCAGGACTGAAAAAGTATGGTGTGGAGATAAATTACAGGGGTTCTGTCAAATTTAGGCTGAATTTTGCTATAATACTCAGCTATCCTTTTTTATCTCTCAATATACCACTATGCATTATCCTAAAGTTTACGATGTCATTGTTATCGGTGGCGGTCACGCAGGTACGGAAGCGGCCCTGGCTGCGGCGCGTATGGGGCGACAGACTTTACTCTTGACTCATAATATTGAGACTTTAGGGCAGATGAGCTGTAATCCGGCAATCGGTGGTATTGGTAAGTCGCATCTGGTGCGTGAAGTTGATGCCTTGGGCGGAGCAATGGCGCTGGCTGCTGATAAGGGTGGTATTCAATTTCGTATTTTAAACTCACGTAAAGGTGCAGCAGTACGTGCCACACGTGCGCAAGCGGATCGTGTACGCTACAAGGCTGCAATTCGTGAGACTTTGGAAAACCAGGCGAATTTGGATATTTTCCAGCAAGCTGCAGATGACCTGATTGTTGAAGGCGATACTGTCAAAGGCGTCGTGACTCAAATGGGCATTCGCTTTGATGCCAAAACTGTGGTGCTGACTGCGGGTACATTCCTGGGTGGCATCATCCATGTCGGTCTGGAAAAGTCGAGTGGTGGCCGTGCGGGTGATCCGCCTTCTATTTCTCTTGCACATCGTTTACGTGAGCTGCAACTTCCTGTAGGGCGCTTAAAGACCGGAACCCCACCACGTATTGATGCGCGCTCAGTTGACTTCTCAGTCATGACAGCACAGCCGGGCGATTTCCCGTCACCGACCATGTCGTTCATGGGAGATGCTTCAATGCATCCTGAACAGGTAAATTGCTGGATTACGCATACAAATGAAAGAACCCATGAGATTATCCGTGGTGGTTTAGACCGCTCTCCGATGTATACCGGTGTGATCGAGGGAGTTGGTCCACGTTACTGTCCTTCTATTGAAGATAAGATTCACCGCTTTGCGGACAAAGATTCGCATCAGGTGTTTCTGGAACCAGAAGGACTAGATACACACGAGCTTTATCCAAACGGTATTTCAACGTCATTGCCATTTGATGTTCAGTTTGAGTTGGTGCGTTCAATCCGTGGTATGGAGAATGCGCATATTCTTCGTCCAGGTTATGCAATTGAATATGATTATTTTAATCCGCAAGCCTTGAAGTTTACGCTTGAAACCAAAGCGATCAATAACCTGTATTTTGCTGGTCAAATTAACGGTACTACCGGTTATGAAGAAGCGGGGGCCCAAGGTCTGCTTGCAGGCTTGAACGCTGCACGTCGTGCCTGGGACCAGGAGCAGTGGACCCCGAAACGTGATGAAGCGTATATGGGAGTCCTGGTGGATGATCTGATTACTTTGGGAACCAAAGAACCGTATCGTATGTTCACTTCACGTGCAGAGTACCGTTTGATGCTGCGCGAAGACAATGCGGATCAGCGCTTAACGCCAATTGGCCGTGAACTTGGTCTGGTAGATGATGAGCGCTGGGCAGCGTATTGTGAAAAAATGGAAGCTGTCGAGAGTGAAACAGGGCGTTTGCAAGATCTATGGGCAGCCCCAAATAACCCGATGGGTAAAAAATTCGTAGAGATGACAGGTGCAGATCTTTCCAAAGAATGTTCTGCGATTGATCTGCTGAAACGTCCGAATATTACTTTTGCACAAATCGCAGAACTTACTGGCTCTGAAGTATCACAGCAGGTTGGTGATCAGATCGAGATTGCGGTGAAATACGCAGGTTATATCAACCGTCAGCATCAAGATGTGGCACAAATGAAGCGTCTTGAGGAAACCAGAATTCCTGCAGACTTTGATTATGATGCCGTCTCGGGCCTTTCCCATGAAATTACTCTGAAACTGAAGGATGTGGGTCCTGAAACGTTGGGTCAGGCGAGCCGTATTCCGGGAGTGACACCTGCAGCAGTGCAGTTGGTGATGATTACGATTCGTAAGAATGCCCAAACCAAGAAGTCTGCTTAATCGTTTGAATTAAAAAGGCCCGCTAAATGCGGGCTTTTTTATTGAATCGGGAAGATGATCATTTAAAATGATGATTCTATAGTTATAAGTTACTAATTTTATAAATTATTGATAAGTATAAATTTAATATTTTTGCTTATTTGGTGTTTCTCCTGTTGTTATTGATTTTAGATCTTATTCTTCTTAAATAAGCTCAGGACTCGAGCATAAATCCTACTATTGTAGTGGTGTTTATTTAGCTCGATTCGCTGAACAATTCAATAGTAGGCTAAATATAGACAGAGCCTTTTATTGAAGGAGATCAATCATGATGTTGGCGCCAAAGGAGAAAACACAAAAACTCCTGGTGATTTTTTTGTGTTTTTGGGTCGCATTTTTTGAAGGCTTTGACTTGCAGGCACCTGGAATTGCTGCAAAAGGAATTGCAGAAACATTTGTATTGGGTCAGGTGCAAATGGGCTATGTGTTCAGTCTGGGTGTTTTCGGCATGCTCTTCGGGGCTTTTTTTGGTGGCCGTATTGCCGACTATCTGGGACAAAAACGTGTCTTGATGTTATCTGTGGCAATTTTTGGAATATTCTTTGCACTTACCGCGATTGCGCCGAGTGTTGAGATTTTATATGTAGCACGGTTCCTAACCGGACTGGGTTTAGGTGCGGCGATGCCCACCATGATTTCGGTAGTGGGAGATGAAGCGACAGAAGCCAACCGTGGCAAGTTAAATAGTCTAATGTACTGCGGTTTGCCTGTAGGAGCGATTTTTGTAGCGGGTCTGGCTATCTGCTTTCAGGACATCAGCTGGCAAACCCTGTTTCTGATTGGCGGCTTGACACCTTTGCTCCTGCTTCCATTTATGGCTTTTATTCTGAAGGATAAACCACGTACGGTTCAGTTCGAGCAAGCCAGGCCGCAGGATGTTGCTGTACCGGCTATGACAGATGTACTTTTTAAAGAGCAGCGCTATAAACGTACCGTACCGCTATGGTTTGGCTTTTTCTTTACCTTGATGATTAACTATATTCTGAT
The DNA here is from genome assembly GCF_024129495.1 of Acinetobacter sp. S4400-12. Lineage (NCBI taxonomy): Bacteria > Pseudomonadati > Pseudomonadota > Gammaproteobacteria > Moraxellales > Moraxellaceae > Acinetobacter > Acinetobacter sp. S4400-12. Next base: position 107,818 of record NZ_JAMXYB010000004.1, read on the forward strand.
TAGCTGGTTACCGAACTTGTTGATGGAACAAGGTTTATCCAAGCAGGAAGCTTTTAGTATCATGCTGATCTTTCAGGTGGGAGCGGTGATTGGTACCTTGGGTCTGGGTTATTTGCTAGATCGCTTAAAGCTGTGGCAAGTCGCGATGATCATTTATGTTGGTCTGGCGATTGCATTGGTCCTGCTCTTTAGCAGTCAGGTGATTCCATTGCTGATCTTGGCAGGACTGATGGGTGGGATTTTCTCAACCGGTGGACAATCAATTCTGTATGGTATTTCCCCGATATTTTATACCGGTTCAGGTAAGGTCACAGGGGTGGGTACTGCAATCTCGCTTGGACGTTTGGGTGCGATGACTGGGCCATTGCTGTCCGGCAAGATCTTGGCTTTAGGTTTAGGGGCAACCGGTATTTTGTGGGCAAGTTTGCCAGCAGTCGTGATTTCTGCTGTGGCTGTAACCGCGCTGTCTCGCTATAAGATACAAGATAAATCCTGATTTAAGACGGTTTTTTCTGAAAAAAGAAGGCTAATCATCTCATGCCAGTCATTGAAGCACTGACTGGCATTTTTTATGTTTGGAGTTTGAGTGCCATTTACTGATCGCCATTAGACTAGGACTGCTTTGATGGAAATAGTATCGGGTTGTTATTCGGCTACTATTTTTTGCTAAGATAGGCTCAGATAAGATTTGAATATGAAAGATGAGCTATCAATTAATTCAGCTGGATATTGCAGCGACTGATAATATTGCCTGTCCACATTGTCAGCAAAAAATTATTAACTGGCAAGAAGAGCAGTATATCCAGCCTTGCGAACATACCTTATTTATCGCCATGGATATTGGTTTTGAATATATTACCGATGAATTTGAACAGACCATGCTGCGTTCGGTGGATGATCTGCACGCCAATGATGATCTGGTCAATATGTTTGCCGAGATTAGTGTAAGTCGTTATCCAGACTATCTGATTTTAAAATCAGATTTGGGGATACAGGGATATTCCCGCTATATCGGTATTGCTCCCTGATCCTTTAAAAATCAGATTAATAAAAAAGCGCCCAATTAGTTGGCGCTTTTTTAGGACTGAGTCTAGGGTCTATTGATATTTCGTCTATGCTTGCGACACTAGAGATCTATCTCGCAAGATTTTTTTAGTTCATATAACGCAGGAGACAAGAAGTTTAGTCATTCTAAATGAATGACTCATAACGAGATAACAAAAAACATATTCGTCTTCTTGCACAGTGAACACAGCGATGCTTTGTTCTTGCTTATAGAGCTAACATTCTCTTGGATTTCGTTATAAAACTTGACAAGAATCTCGCTATTTCCTTTCTTTTATGCCTCATCTGCCCAGTTTTAACTTGCAGCGCAATCCATTGATGAAATACACACCTGAATAACTAGGTTTCAGCTTCTTCTTCAACATCGTCATCGGCACTGTCCATTCCAAGTTCTTTAAGTTTGCGGGTGAGAGTGTTGCGTCCCCAGCCTAGCAGTTCTGCGGCATGACGTTTACGGCCACGGGTTTGTTGCAGGGCTGCATTAATCAGAGTGCGTTCAAACATCGGGGTGGCAACATCGAGTAATTTCATTTCGCCATTTTTGAGTTTTTGAATAGCCCACTGACCGAGTAATTCATCCCATTGAGGAGCTGCAATCTGACTTGGATTCGGAATTAGAGCGCTTGCATCCTGCTGCTGGATGGGAATCTGTTTTAACTCTGGTGGCAGGTCTTGAGGATAGATCTCACGACCGGTAATCATGACGGTGAGCCAGCGACAGGTGTTTTCCAGTTGACGCACGTTCCCTTGCCAGGGTAGCTTTTGCATATATTCCTGAGTCTCTGGGCGCAAGATTTTAGGGTTAACGCCTAACTCTTTGCCGGCAAGTGCCAAAAAGTGCTGTGCCAGCATTGGAATATCTTCACTGCGATGAGCCAGTTTCGGAATATGAATTCGAATGACATTCAGGCGATGATATAAGTCTTCGCGGAAACGTCCATCCTGTACCAGTTTTTCCAGATCCTGATGGGTGGCTGCGACAATACGCACATCGACTTTAACCGGAATATGACCACCGACACGGTAAAACTCGCCATCGGCCAGAACACGCAGTAGACGGGTCTGAGTCTCAAAAGGCATATCGCCAATTTCATCTAAAAATAAGGTACCCCCATTGGCCTGTTCAAAACGGCCTTGACGTTGTGTATTTGCCCCGGTAAAAGCTCCCTTTTCGTGACCAAACAATTCGGTTTCAATCAAGTCTTTGGGAATCGCGGCCATATTCAGGGCAATGAAGGGTTTGTTACTGCGCGGCGAATGACGATGCAGGGCATGAGCGACCAGTTCTTTACCGGTACCGGATTCACCATTAATTAATACCGTAATATGCGACTGGGATAAACGGCCAATGGCACGGAAGACCTCCTGCATCGCCGGTGATTCGCCAATAATTTCTGTAGATTGAATAGCTGGTGCTGTTCTGGCAGATTCCTGCTGCTGTAATTTACTTAGATGTAAAATTGCACGATTGACCAAAGCTAGTGCTTCATCAATATCAAACGGTTTTGGCAGATATTCAAAAGCGCCAGTCTGATAACTGGATACTGCCGATTCCAGATCCGAGTGCGCCGTCATAATAATGACAGGCAGGTCAGGATACTTATGTTTGACTTTGCTTAAAAAAGTCAGGCCATCAATACCGGGCATGCGGATATCGGTTAAAATTACGTCGGGCGCATTACTATTTAACTGGTCGAGAGCCGATTGTGCCTCTTCAAAGCTGGTGACATCAAAACCTTCTTCCTTGAAGGTTTTTTCCAGCACCCAGCGAATGGTCCGATCATCATCAATGATCCATATTTTATTGTGTGGCATGGTCTGACTCCCAAGGTAAATATAAGCTAAATATGGTTTTTCCGGGTGTGGAATGACAGGCAATGATGCCGTTGTGCTGATGGATAATATTTTGAGCAATACTGAGGCCAAGTCCGGTGCCTTTGGCACGGCTGGTAACGAGCGGATAAAAGATCGATTCCAGAATATCTTCTGGAACACCAGGGCCATTATCTTCAATATCAATACGGATCACCGAACGGTGTAGCGTACCGTTAATCGTGATCAGGCGCTGAATCCGGGTTCTTAAAATCAGCTCAGGCTGATGCTCGATAAAAAAATCTTTATTTTCCGTTATGGCTTGAATGGCGTTGGCACAGATATTCAGCATGACCTGAATCAATTGATCACGGTCTGCCAGAACTTCAGGCAAAGAAAGGTCATAATCACGAATGATCTTAATTTTTTTCTTGGTCTGGTTTACGATCAGCGCGCGGACGCGTTCAAGTGGTTCATGTACATTCACCATTTGATAACTCGGCAACTGGCGTGAACCGAGCATGGTATCGGCCAGATTTCTAAGCCGATCCACCTCACTGATAATAATGTCAGTAAATTCTTTATATTGCGGATCATTCAGGCTGCGTGCCAAGAGCTGGGTCGCACCACGAATCCCTCCCAGCGGATTTTTGATTTCATGGGCGACTCCACGAATGAGCAGGCGGGCAACCTGATGCTGCTGACTAAAGTTTTCTTCACGGGAGATTTTCAGCATACGGTCACGCTGATTTAGCTCAATCAGCAGAAGTGGGTGATAGTCCTTGCCAGCATTTAAGAGTGACACCATATAGTCCACATGAATGTCTTTAAAGTTGACATTTAGCGTGGCTTCACGGCGTGTATAAGGTTGAGCTGTTCTCAAGGTATTGAGCAGTGCTTCTTCAGTATTAAACTCATCGGTGGGTACATGCAGGATATTCATGACTGGTGTGCCGTATGCGCGTAATAAACTGATATCAAATAAGGCTTCGCAGGCCGAGTTGAGATAAAAGATATTTAGATCACGGTCTACCAGCAAAATAGCGGTGGTCATATTGTCCACCAAAACACGATAGTCAATCGAATTAGGCTGATCCATTAGCAGTCGTTTCCCTGTTTTAAAATGGCGCAATGGCATCTTCATAAAGCCCAATAAAAAATTTAAAAGTTCAAGAGTTAGGCGGATTAAGCAAGATGTACGCCAACTTTACAACTCTATAAAATCCGGCTGAAAATGCACGAAATACGCGATAAGCACATCAATAAATCCAGGTATAACGGATTAAATTCAGCCTGTAAACTAAAAATGATTCATTTTGGTGCATTGTTATTTGTGTTGGTTATTTTATAGCGTTATTTTGGTGCGTGATGCAAAGAGTCAGCTTTTCAACTATTTTTATGATTAGAAAAGTCATACAATACGCGCATTCTAGTGGAGCGCAGATTCATGAAATCCCCCAAAGTCGGTTTTGTTTCTTTAGGTTGTCCTAAGGCATTGGTAGATTCCGAACGAATTTTAACTCAGTTAAAGACTGAAGGTTATGATGTCGCATCGGATTATGACGGTGCTGATTTAGTTGTTGTAAATACTTGTGGTTTTATTGAATCTGCAGTACAAGAGTCTTTAGATGCAATCGGTGAGGCGATGAACGCGAATGGTCGTGTCATCGTAACAGGTTGTCTGGGTAAAGACGAAGACAAAATTCGTCAAATGCATCCGAATGTCCTGAAAGTGACAGGTGCAGCAGCCTATGAAGAAGTAATGGATGCGGTTCATCAATATGTGCCTGAACCACCAAAACACAATCCATTTATTGATCTGGTGCCTGAGCAGGGTATCCGCTTAACTCCTAAACATTATGCATATTTAAAAATATCGGAAGGGTGTAACCATCGTTGTACCTTCTGTATTATTCCGAGCATGCGTGGTGATCTGGTCTCCCGTCCTGTCGGTTCCGTACTTGAAGAAGCAGCAGCACTCAAACGTGCCGGTGTTAAAGAAGTACTCGTGATTTCTCAAGATACTTCGGCTTATGGCGTCGATACCAAATATAAGCTGGATTTCTGGAACGGTCAGCCGGTTAAAACCAAATTCTATGACATGTGCGAAGCTTTAGGTCAGCTTGGCATCTGGGTGCGTCTGCACTATGTCTATCCTTATCCGCACGTCGATGCAGTCATTGATCTGATGGCTCAAGGTAAAATTCTGCCTTATCTGGATATTCCATTCCAGCATGCCAGCCCGCGTATCTTAAAGCTGATGAAACGTCCGGCGCACAGTGAAAACACACTGGAGCGCTTAAAACTCTGGCGTGAAAAATGTCCGGAGCTGGTGATTCGTTCTACCTTTGTGGTCGGTTTCCCGGGTGAAACTGAAGAAGACTTCCAGATATTACTGGAATGGCTCAAGGAAGCGCAGCTGGACCGTGTAGGCTGCTTTACCTATTCACCGGTTGAAGGTGCAACGGCCAATGATTTGCCGGATCATGTGCCGGAAGAAATCAAGCAGGAGCGTTATGAACGTTTCATGCAGGTACAGCAGGAAATTTCCGCGGCAAAACTACAAAAGCGTATTGGTCAGACCATGACTGTGCTGGTTGATGACCTGGAAGATGAATTCCCGGTTGCCGTTGCACGCTCTTATGCCGACGCCCCTGAAATTGATGGCAATGTCTTTGTAGAAGATATTGATAAAAACAGGATTAAGGCGGGTGATGTGCTCGAGGTTGAAATTACTGATGCAGACGAATATGACCTGTTTGCCAAGCTGATTTCGATCAAGTCTGCTTAAGATTTTGAATTAAAAATATTTTGAATTGAATACTTTGGAGTTGGAAGATGTTGGATTCTAAAAAACCTCGATTTGGTCGTATCCTGTTAAAGCTTTCTGGTGAAGCACTGGCAGGGAATAAAGACATGGGGATTGATGCCCAGATCCTGGATCAGATGTCTTTATCGATTGCCCATTTGGTTGGTTTGGGTGTTCAAGTCGGTATCGTGGTCGGTGGTGGTAACCTGTATCGTGGTAGCCAGCTACAAAAAGACGGTCTAGTCGGTCGGGTAACAGGCGATCAAATGGGAATGCTGGCAACTGTAATGAACGGTCTGGCCCTGCGTGATGCCTTGGTGCGCCGTAATATCAAAACACGCTTACTGTCAGCTTTACCAATTGGGACAGTGGTAGAATCTTATTCTAGCCGTGATGCTATCCGTCACCTGACACGCGGTGAAGTGTGTGTATTTGTTGCCGGTACAGGAAACCCATTCTTTACTACGGATACAGCAGCTTGCTTACGCGGTATTGAAATTGAAGCGAATCTGATTCTTAAAGCCACTAAAGTTGATGGTGTTTATAATAAAGATCCAAGCAAGTATGAAGATGCAGTAAAATACAATACATTGACCTTCGATCAGGTACTGGATGAAAAGCTGGGTGTGATGGATTTGACCGCCATTTGTCTATGCCGTGATCACAATGTGCCGCTACAAGTCTTCGATATGAACAAGTCTGGTGCTTTATTGTCCGTTGTGATGGGTGAAAATGAGGGCACTCACGTCACGAATTAATGACGTGAGTCCTGAAGCCATTTATACTAGCCGCTAATTTAGCATTTATCTCTTTAGAATTAAGTAAGGAAGATCATATGATTAACGATCTTAAAAAAGACGCAGAAGAGCGTATGAACAAGTCACTTGACTCATTGGAAAATGGTTTTGCAAAAGTTCGTACAGGTCGTGCACATCCATCTATTTTAAACGGTGTTATGGTTCCTTACTATGGCTCTGATGTGCCATTAAATCAGGTTGCTAACGTAGGTGTTGAAGACTCGCGTACTTTACTGGTTCAGCCATTTGAGCGTTCAATGGTATCTGCAATTGATAAAGCGATTCGTGAATCAGACCTGGGTCTGAACCCGATTACGGCAGATGCAATCCGTGTACCTATGGCCGCTTTAACCGAAGAAACACGTCGCGACATGCAAAAAGTGGCACGTAACGAAGCTGAAAATGCCAAAGTTGCAATCCGCAACATCCGCCGTGATGTATTGGGTGATATTAAAGCCTTATTAAAAGAGAAAGAGATTTCTGAAGATGATGAGCGCCGTGCATCTGACGACATCCAGAAAATTACAGATAAATTTGTTGCTGAAGTAGATAAACGCTTGGCTGCGAAAGAAGCTGAATTGATGAAGGTTTAATTCATCAATGACCACTGCTGAAGAAAACCCCCATCTTCCAAAACATGTTGCCATCATTATGGATGGCAACAATCGTTTTGCCAAAAAAAATCAGATGCAGAAAGGTGATGGACACCGTGAAGGAAAAACGGTTCTGGATCCGATTGTAGAACATTGTAAAAAAAGAAATATTCAGGCGCTGACTGTCTTTGCATTTTCCAGCGAAAACTGGAATCGTCCTCAATATGAAGTTGAATTGCTGATGAATCTGCTGCTAGATACGATTCATGAGCAATTGCCTCGCATGGAAAAGTTCAATATTGCACTGCGTTTTATAGGAGATCGCTCGCGTTTATCTCCTGAACTGCAATCACTAATGTTGCATGCTGAACAAAGGACTGCTAATTTCAACAGTATGACACTTACCATTGCCATCAGTTATGGCGGTATGTGGGATATGGCACACGCTGCGAAGCAGATTGCTGCAGATGTTTTAACAAATAAATTAAATCTTGATGCAATTGATGCTGATGTCTTTGGTCAATATGTCTGTTTAGGTGATTTGCCTGCTGTGGATTTGCTGATTCGTACAGGTGGAGATTTCCGTCTGTCTAATTTCCTGCTCTGGCAGGCGGCTTATGCAGAGCTATATTTTACTGAAACTTTATGGCCTGAGTTTACTGTAGAAGAATTTGATGATGCGCTGGCTGTATTTGGTGGGCGTGAGCGTCGTTTCGGCAAAACATCAGAACAGATTTGTCAGGAAAAACTTGAGAACTAAACATGTTTGAGCGGATTATAACCGCATTGGTGTTGGTAGCCGTAGTGATCAGCTGCATGTTTGCTACCAAATCACATTATCCAATGTTTGCCTTAATGGTTGTGGCTGCTGGGGTTGCAGGCTATGAATGGTTTAAGCTCATGCCGCGAAAATCTAAAAATGTAATCAAGCCGGTGGGATGGGGTTATGGTCTGATGACCGCAGCCTTATCTGCACTGGCCTTATATTACTGGGATGTTGCCTTATTATTATGGGCTGCTTCGATCATGACCTGGCTGCTCAGCATCTACTGGGTGAAATCCTATCCTGATTACGACGGCTGGTACAATGTCAGTCTGCAAGGTCTTGGTATTATTTTAATTTCAGCAGCTGTAACGGCAATCTTCTCGGTTTGGCAAAATTCACCTTGGTGGTTGATGTACCTATTCCTGCTGGTGTGGGGTGCAGATAGCGGGGCGTATTTTGTAGGGCGTAAATTTGGCAAGAAAAAGCTTGCGCCGAATGTCAGCCCGAACAAGTCTGTCGAAGGGCTATATGGCGGTATTGTGACTTCAATGCTGATCGTAATCGCCGTGGCTTCCTTATATCTGGAAATGACTTGGGCCGAACTCAGCCTATTTCTGATTTTATCTATCGTAACCGTCTTTAGTTCGGTCTTGGGTGATCTGTTTGAATCCATGATCAAGCGTCGTGCCGGAATCAAGGATTCTGGTCGTATTCTGCCCGGTCATGGCGGTGTGCTGGACCGGATTGATTCTTTGCTGGCTGCAGCTCCAATTTTTGCAACTGGTATCTATATCTTAAAACTTATTGGCGTAAATTTATAAATGTCACAAGCTGTTTGTATACTGGGTGCTACAGGTTCCATTGGTCAAAGTACTTTAAAGATTCTGCAGCAGCACTCTGAAGCTTACTCGGTTTTCGCTGTGACAGCGCAAAGTCGTATGATTGAACTGGCTGAAATCTGCCAGCAGTATCACCCCAAAGTTGCTGTGGTGCCTTCTGAAAAGGTAGATGAGCTTGCCCATCTGCTTGAGCAGCAGGGATTGTCTGATATCGAGATTTTGCAGGATGAGGCCGGTTTAATTGCAGTTGCCGAACATCCTGAGGTGGATATCGTGATGGCGGCAATTGTTGGTGCAGCAGGTTTGTTGCCGACATTGGCAGCAGTAAAAGCAGCTAAACGCGTTCTACTGGCCAATAAAGAAGCCTTGGTGATGTCCGGTGATATCATGATGCAGGCTGCGCGTCAGCATGGTGCCTTATTGCTGCCTGTAGACTCTGAGCATAATGCCATTTTCCAGTGTCTGCCGCAAAACTACTTTGAGGCAGAGCGCAATGGCCAGCCGAAACTCGGCGTACAGCAGATTCTACTGACCGCCTCAGGCGGCCCATTTTTAAATCATAGTCTGGAAGAGCTTGAGCAGGTGACACCTGTGCAGGCCTGTAAACATCCTAACTGGTCCATGGGGCAAAAAATTTCGGTAGATTCAGCGACTTTAATGAATAAAGGGCTGGAATTGATCGAAGCCTGCCATTTATTTGCAGTTGAAGAACAATTTGTTACAGTCGTTGTGCATCCACAGAGTATTATTCATTCCATGGTGCAATATGTAGATGGATCGACTTTGGCACAAATGGGCAATCCGGATATGGGAACGCCAATTGCACATGCTTTGGCATGGCCTGAGCGAATCAGTACCCATATCGCACCATTAGATCTATTTATACATTCACAGCTGAATTTTCAGGAGCCGGATGTGGAACGTTTTCCTGCATTAAAGCTGGCCCGCCAAGCTATGCAGAGCGGCGGAATTGCACCGACGATTTTAAATGCAGCCAATGAGATTGCTGTGGCTGCCTTCTTGAATCAAGAGATTAGATTTACCCAAATTCCTCAGGTGGTTGAAAGTGTCCTGAACCAGATGGATAATCAGCCTGCATATGATCTGGAAACTATTTTGCAGGCAGATCAGACCGCACGAGGTTTGTCACAGCAATTTGTGGTGAATAAAGGAAGTTAAGAGATGAACGCCTTGTTTATTATTGCCGCTGCAATCCTGTTACTCGGTCCCTTAATTGCGATTCACGAGTTTGGTCACTACATTGTGGCACGTAAACTGGGCGTTAAAGTGTTGGTTTACTCGATTGGTTTTGGCCCGACTCTGATCAAATGGACCTCCAAAAAATCAGGTATCCAGTATCAGCTCTCTGCTTTGCCTTTAGGTGGGTATGTGAAGATGCTGGATGAACGTGAATGCAATGTCGCGGAAGAAGACTTACCCAAAGCCTTTAACCGTCAGCATCCCTGGAAGCGTATCGCGATTGTGGCTGCTGGTCCTTTAATCAATCTGGTGCTGGCTGTGGTTCTCTTCTGGATATTGTTTTTACCTGCTCAGGAACAGCTAAATACCCGGGTCGGCAAGATTATTCCCGATACGCCTGCCGCTACTGTACATATGCAGCAAGGGGATAAAATTGTTGCGATAGACGGAACGAAGGTCGAAACCTGGGAAAAGCTCAGCTATGCGCTGGTCGATCGTGTCGGTGAAACTGGCAATATCAGTATTCAGGCTGAGCGGTCAGGTGAGACTAAAACCTTTCAGCTCCCTATTCAGAATTTTCTCAAAGATCAGTCTCAATCTCCCTTAGAAGAGCTAGGCTTCTTGCCTTATCGCCCGCAAGTTCCAGCAGTGGTCTCCAAGCTGACCGCCGATGGTGCAGCCATCCGTCAAGGGATGCAGGAGGGTGACCGTATCTTGGCCATTAATGGCACCTCGATGAAAGACTGGTACGATGTGGTGCAAGTGGTTCAGGCCTCTCCGGAAAAACTGCTCAAGATAGAAGTATTGCGGGATAAACAGGTGATACAGCTTGAAGTTATGCCGCAAGGAAAGCGTGACAATATGGGCAATGTCACTGGTATGCTTGGCGTACAGGGTGATCCGGGTAAAATTACCATTCCCGCAGAATATAAACAGACCATTCATTATAACCCGGCCGAAGCACTGGTCATGGCTTTTGATAAAACCGCGCAGCTTTCCTCCATGATCGTAAACTCGATTGTGAAGATGATCCGTGGAATGATCGGTTTGGATAACCTCTCTGGCCCAATTACCATTGCCAAGGTAGCCGGACAAAGTGCAGAAATGGGTTGGGAAACTTTTATTTCCTTTATGGCGCTAATGAGTGTAAGTTTAGGAATATTAAACTTATTGCCCATTCCAATGCTTGATGGAGGACATCTGGTTTACTATTTTATTGAATTAATTCGTGGTAAACCTGTTTCTGAACAAATACAATTGGTTGGATTTAAAATTGGTATGGTACTGCTCGGCAGTATGATGCTTCTGGCATTATTTAATGACTTTATGCGTTTATAAGAACGTAAATGAAATAAATTAACAGCGGAAAAGACTGGCATGCAGCACACACATTTATTTATGCCTTTGGCACTCGTTAGTGCAATGGCAGCAGCACAACAAGTATATGCAGTAGATGAATTCATTGTACAAGATATAAAATTTGATGGATTAGTACGTTTAACTCCTGAAAATCTGTATAGCTTGGTGCCGGTCAACAGTGGTGACCGTGTGAATGATCCTGTGATTGCCAATGCAATTCGTAGCCTGTTTGCATCAGGGTTATTTGATGATATCAAAGCCGTTCAGCAGGGAAATACTCTGGTTTTCCAGGTGGTAGAGCGTCCGGTTATTTCAAAGATTGAGCTCAAAGGCAACAAGTTGATTCCAAAAGAAGCACTTGAAGAAGGCCTGAAAAAAATGGGCTTGGCTGAAGGCGAGGTGCTGAGAAAATCTGCGCTGCAAACAGTGGAGTCCGAGCTTGAACAGCAATATATGCAGCAAGGCCGTTATGATGCCGATATTAAGGTAACCACCACTGCGCGACCAAATAACCGGGTTGAATTACTGATTGACTTTGTAGAAGGCAAAGCCGCTAAAGTTTTTGATATTAATATCATCGGGAATACGGTATTTAAAGAATCCGAGATTAAGCAGGCTTTTGCCGTCAAGGAAAGTGGTTGGAGTTCAGTGGTCTCGCGTAATGACCGCTATGCACGTGAAAAGATGGCTGCGAGTCTGGAAGCCTTGCGTGCGATGTATCTGAACCGTGGTTACATTAACTTTAATATCGCCAACTCCAGCCTGAACCTGAGTGAAGATAAAAAAAATGTGTTCATTGAGGTTTCAGTCGATGAAGGTGAGCAGTTTAAATTTGGTCAAACCAAGTTCTTGGGTGATGCGCTTTATCAGCCTGAAGAGTTAAAAGCTTTACAGCTGTATAAAGAAAGTGAAGTGTATTCACAGGAAAAAGTGAATGCAGTCAAGCAGTTGTTGCTACGTAAATATGGCAATGCTGGCTATTACTATGCTGAAGTGAATGTGGTTCCTCAGATTAATGAAGAAACCAAGCAAGTTGATTTGAACTATTATATTAATCCGGGTCAACAGATTACCGTACGACGTATCAACTTTACAGGTAACTCCAAGACCGCAGACGAAGTATTGCGTCGTGAAATGCGCCAAATGGAAGGGGCACTGGCCAGTAACGAAAAGATTGATCTGTCAAAGGTTCGTCTGGAACGCACCGGTTTCTTTAAGAGTGTAGATGTTAAACCTGTACGTATTCCGGGTTCACCTGATCAGGTTGACCTGAATATTGCAGTAGAAGAACAACATTCGGGAACCAGTACACTGGCAGTTGGTTTCTCGCAAAGTGGTGGTGTGACCTTCCAGGCTGGCTTAAGTCAAACCAACTTCTTGGGTACAGGGAATAGCGTCTCTATAGACCTGTCCCGTTCTGAAACTCAAGATTATTATAACTTGAGCGTGATGGACCCGTATTTTACCATTGATGGCGTACGTCGTGGCTATAATCTTTACTATCGTAAAACCAAACTAGATGATGATTATAACGTCAATAACTATGTGACTGACAGTTTTGGTGGTGGGATCAATTTTGGTTATCCAATTGATGAAAACCAAAGTGTAAGTTTGGGCCTGAATATTGACCAGACTGAAGTGACGACTGGTCCCTATGTCTCGACCTATGTTCGGGATTATTTGTTAGCCAATGGTGGTAAAGCTAAAGGCGAAGGTAAGTATTGTTCGAGCGATAACCTAAAATCACAATGGGAGATTGATTTAGCAGCTGATCCTGATCTGGAAAAACCTTCTAATCCACCAGAAGGTTATTTTGATCGTCTTTGCCGAGATGGTAATAATCAAGATATTGGTTTTACCTCATTTGATGATGAGTTTGGTGGAGAATTCCTGACTTATAATTTAAATCTAGGTTGGTCATATAACACTTTAAACCGTCCAGTCTTCCCAACTACGGGAATGTCACATCGAGTCAATGCAGAAATTGCATTACCGGGCAGTGATGTGGAATATCAAAAAGTATCTTATGATGCACAAGCACTCTTCCCATTGGGTAAGGACTTTGTGCTGCGCGGTTACGGTAAGCTAGGCTATGGTAATGATCTGCCATTCTATAAGAACTTCTATGCTGGTGGTTATGGCTCAGTGCGTGGTTATGAAAACAGTACGCTTGGACCTAAATACCCTGGTGTAACTTATAACGAATCACGCAAACGAGATTATGATCCAGAAGAAGTGGGTGGTAATGCGCTAATTCAGTTTGGTGCTGAGTTGGTATTGCCTGTGCCGTTTAAAGGGGATTGGGCACGTCAGGTGCGTCCAGTACTGTTTGCTGAAGGTGCTCAAGTATTTGATACTCAGTGTGATGTACCATCAGGTAAGCTGTATTTGACTGGTAAAATGGATGATCCTGGTGTAGATGCAAAACAATACTGTAAAGACAACTTCGGCTTTGATAGTGGCAATATGCGCTATAGCGTTGGTGCAGGCTTTACCTGGATTACCATGATTGGCCCATTATCACTCAGCTATGCTTATCCACTTAACGATAAGCCGGGTGATGATACCCAGAATGTACAATTTGAAATCGGACGTACATTCTAAATTACTTATCCATGAAGAATATAAAATTTGCTCATGAGGTTGTGGCCTTGTGAGCAAATTTTTTGAAAGAGTGAAAATTATGAACAAAATAATGATGACAATGAGCCTGGTTTTAGCAACATTCGCACCTTTGGCTCAAGCAGCCGGGATTGGTGTAATTGATCTGGAGCGTGTGGTTGAAAATAGTACTTATTTAAAGCAGCAAAATACTGCATTCCAGCAAAAAATTCAGCCTCAAACCACCAAGATTGACCAGTTAAGTAAAGAGCTTGAGGCTTTACAGCAGCGAGCGCAGGCAAATAGCAAAATCAGTGATGCTGAAAAGCAGAAAATGTCAGCTCAATATCAGGCTAAACTTCAGGAATTGGCACAGCTTCAGCAAACCGTACAAGGCAGTGTACAAAGCTCCATTCAGCAAATCCGGACAGTTTTTGATGGACGTGTGAAACAGATTGCAGAGCAATTGCGTAAAGAAAACAACCTGGATGTGGTTTTAAATAAAAATTCCACGCTTACTTATGACGCCAAGTATGATTTAACTGATAAAATGATTCAAAAGGTTAATGCAATTAAGTAAATCAATGAATCATCAACAGCTTCAGTTAGCTGATCTCGCTCGCCTGGTTCAAGGCGAGTGTGTAGGTCAGGCAGATTTGCATTTGAGAGGTTTGGCCAGTCTTCAACATGCAACGTCACAAGATCTGGCATTCGTTAATGCAGACAAATATCTAGAGCAGGCCAATCAAAGTCAGGCGGGTGCGCTCATTGTCACTGCTGAACTGAAACAGCAATGCACTTCACAGCAAAACTTTATTGTGGTGGCTAATCCTTATCTGGCTTTTGCAATCCTGACGCATGTTTTTGAAAAAAAACAGAGCCAGCGTGGAATTGAAAGTACGGCACAAATTCATCCTTCAGCAATAATTGCCGACGATGCCTATATTGGTCACTATGCAGTGATTGGTGAGGATTGTGTGGTGGGTGCAAATACGATTATTCAAGCACATACATATCTTGATGATGCTGTCGAAATCGGTCAGGACTGTTTTATTGATGCACATGTGACCCTGACCGGCGAAGCCAAAATTGGTAACCGTGTCCGTATTCATGCCAATACCGTGATTGGTAGTGAAGGTTTTGGTTTTGCGCCTTACCAAGGGAAATGGCACAGGATCGCCCAGTTAGGTTCTGTTCGCATCGCTGATGACGTCCGGATTGGGTCGAACTGTAGTATAGATCGTGGTGCGTTGGATGATACGATTTTGGAACAAGGTGTTATTATTGATAACCTTGTGCAAATCGCGCATAACGTTAAAATAGGTGCCAATACCGCTATTGCTGCGAAAACTGCTGTTGCAGGAAGTGTTTCAATTGGCAAAAACTGTATCATTGGTGGTGGTACCGCAATTTCTGGGCACTTAAATATTGCTGATAATGTGACTTTGACTGGAATGTCAATGGTGACAAATAATATTTCTGAAGATGGAAAATATTCTTCGGGGATTGGATTGTTTGAAAATCAGAAATGGAAACGCACAGTGGTTCGCCTCAGACAATTAGCAGATGTGCCATTGACCCAGTTGGCTAAACGATTGGATCATATGCAATCTCAAATTGAGTCCATTGAATCAACATTAAAGTTGCGTAAATAATTATGATGACAGAGTCGAATTTGCCTACATTGACGAAGCCTGAATTACCAATGAATATTCAAAAAATTCGTGAATATTTGCCCCATCGTTATCCATTTTTACTGGTTGATCGTGTAGTCGATATTACTGAAAATGGTATTGTTGGTTATAAGAACGTCTCGATTAATGAAGAGTTTTTGCAAGGTCATTTTCCGAATTATCCCATCATGCCGGGCGTGCTGATTGTTGAAGCATTGGCTCAGATTTCTGGAATTTTGGGTTTTGTCATGAATAACGAAGTTCCAAGTGAAGGTTCTTTGTTCCTGTTTGCTGGCGCTGAGAAGGTCAGATTTAAAAAACAAGTGGTTGCTGGTGATCAATTGGTTTTAAAAGCTGAATTAGTGATGCAAAAACGAGGCATTTACAAATATAATTGTATTGCCACTGTAGATGGCGTCGTCGCAACAACCGCGGAAATTATGGTTTCGCATCAAAAAGTCGAGCAGGCATGAGCAATAATCCCCTTATTCACCCAACTGCCATTATTGACTCATCAGCAGTAATTGCTGCTGATGTGCAAATTGGTCCATATTGTATTATTGGACCGAATGTCACTATTGGCGCGGGTAGCAAACTTCATTCACATGTTGTGGTGGGTGGCTATACGCGTATGGGTGAATATAATGAAATTTTTCAGTTCGCCAGTGTGGGCGAAGTTTGTCAGGATCTCAAATATGCAGGTGAAGAAACCTGGCTAGAAATTGGTGATCACAACAAGATTCGTGAACATTGTAGTTTGCATCGTGGTACGGTTCAGGATCAGGGCATTACTAAAGTGGGTAGTCATAACCTGCTGATGGTGAATACGCATATTGCCCATGACTGTAGGGTGGGCGATCATAATATCTTTGCAAATAATGTCGGTGTAGCTGGCCATGTGCATGTAGGTGATTATGTTGTGGTTGGAGGTAACTCCGGAATTCATCAATTCTGCAAAATTGATTCATATAGCATGATTGGCGGTGCTTCACTTATTCTCAAAGATGTGCCAGCGTATGTAATGGTGTCTGGAAATCCTGCACATGCATTTGCCATGAATGTGGAAGGGATGCGTCGTAAGGGTTGGTCCAAGAATGTGGTCAATCGCTTACGTGAAGCTTTCAAGCTCATTTATAAATCGGGTCTGACCACTCAGGAAGCGCTTGAAAAAATTCGTAGTGAGATTTTACCAGAAGTGCCTGAAGCGCAGCGTTTAATTGACTCTCTGGAGCAATCAAAACGCGGAATCATACGCTAAAGCATTTTTTATAAAAAAGACACCTTGAGAGTGTCTTTTTTATTTTCTAAACAGCCTTTATTTAATATTTAAAATACTGCGCTTCTTCTGATTGTGGATGCTGACTTAATAGCTGGTTTTTATATTGCATCGCTACATCAGGCTTGTGTTCTACATCCTTGCTGATGCTATAAAGCTGATACAAGGCACGTGGTGCACGCGATGATTTGGGAAAGTGTTCTGTAACCACCGTATAATTACGCTTGGCTTCTGCAAAATTGGGTGGATCAATGGCCAGATTAAACTCAGCCAGCCAGAAGTGCGCATTGCTGATATACACGCTATTGGGATTGTTTTTGATAAAATTCTGCATTGGTGCGATTGCTTTAGCAGCACCGCCATTTTTATAAGCATCCAGTGCAATGGTATAAGCGGCTTTTTCCTGCTCATTAGCTTGTGTGCTGCTGGTGTTTGCTGCGGGTGTTGAACTCAAACTGGGAGAAGTATCCTGTTGATTATCCTCCGTTGGTGCATCCTCGGTCGGTTCTATTTTTTGCTGTAATAATTCCAGACGCTGATCTAAGTCGGCATAACGGTTGGTCAGCTCGCTTTTAAGACGTTCAATCTCGTTTTCCTGCTCTTCCATTTTTCCGCGCAAGCTACGCAAATCATTTTCAAGCTGCTGGTTTTTTTGCATGATTTGCCAGCTGGTATTGGTCTGTACAGGCGTATCTGAGCTGGTAGAAATAGCGGCTTGTGCTGCAGGATTGTTGGATTGGCTTAATCCGCGTGATTCTATTGGAATGGCGGCAAGCAGGGGCGTTGTAAAGAGTGCAGTCAAAGCACACAATGCCGTTTTCTTAAACATTCTATAATTTCCATAATTCTTGGCGAGACCTAGGTCTCGCTACACAGTTATATCAACAAGAAGATCTGCTCTCTATTATCCACATTAAAAACGGCATTTTTAGAAATTGCAACAAGGTTTTACAAAGATTCAGTTAATTTTGCTGTTCATGAACTGAATATGAAGATCAATCAAAAAGCGCTAAAATATCCAGACTGTTTCTAAAGTAATCAAACGGATAGCTTGTGAGCTAATTTTAAATACAAGTACTTGCAACTTCCTTAAAAATCTTTATACTCTGTTCCTGCAATGGTAGCCCTGCCGGTTACTTCGCAATTGCACTCTATGAACCCCGCCAGGACCGGAAGGTAGCAACGGTAATAGAACTGTGATGTGCCGAAGCTTTGCTGGTAGGGTTGCCACCATATATTTAATTATAAAAATTATACATCTTTCGCAATCTCATTTATCCGATTAGATTTAAGCTCTTCTATTTAAAACCTACCTATCGCATTTTTTATTTAATTTTATTGCTCTATCAACACCTCAGTGTTTCGTCTGACAGATGTATCATCATTGAATGAGTAGAAATCGGTAGGACTAAAGTTAAGAACTGGAAAACTGAGTAAATGAATATATTGAAGAAAGAATAGGGTTAGTCTTCAGGCTTGCGGCTAATGGCTTTTATGATCGCATCCATTTCAAAACCACGATACATCAGAAAGCGGATCTGTTTAGCTTTAAGTTTGGGGTCTTTGCTGACTTCTGGGCCGTATTTTTTAAGTTTAAGCTCATAGGCCTGTTGTACCCAGTCAGTTTCCTTGAGCTCTTCTGAAATTAAAGCAGTATCAATTTTCTTGCTTTTAAGCTTCATTTTAATTTGATTGGGGCCTTTGCCTTTGCGCTTTTGACTCGATAGCATGATTTCAGCGACACGCTGGTCGCTCTGGTAATTTTCTTTTGCAAGCTCATCGACCAAAGCGATGACCTCATTACGATCTTCTGCATAAAGCGCCAGTTTTTCGATCAGCTCAGCTTTGGAATATTCCTTGCGGGTTAAGACGGCAAAGGCATAAGAACGCAGACGAGAGCCGCTAAGGCCTGGTTTTTTCTCTTGCTTATTCGGCTGTCCAAATAAACTGTCTTCCGGATCAAATTCTGGCAAAACTTGAGACGGAACAGTAGAGGTGTGTGCTGAATCTTCAGTATCACCAAACTGCTGCTTAATCGCTTCATAGTCCAAGAGCTTACTGAATTTTGTGTCCGACATGCTGATCTCGAATAAAGTAAACCAGTCCATCATAACAAAACGCCCCGTAGGGCGCTCTGGATGGTGTTTAAAGACTAAACAAATAATAGATTAGGCATCTAAAAGATCTGCTTCTTCTTTATCATCTTCTTCAGTGATTACGGCTTTGGTAAGCAGTTGCTCCCGAATCAGCTTTTCAATGGTTTTAGCCATTTCTTTATGTTCTTCCAGGTAGCGAATCGTGTTGTTCTTACCTTGGCCAATCTTGTCGCCTTGATATGAATACCATGCACCGGCTTTTTGTACGATTTCTTGCTGTACGGCAAGGTCGATCAGTTCACCTAGATGGTTTACGCCTTTACCATACAGAATCTGGAACAGGGCTTCTTTGAATGGAGGCGCCATTTTGTTTTTCACAACTTTGACTTTGGTTTCAGAACCAATAATCTCGTCACCTTCTTTAACCTGACCGATACGACGAATATCCAGACGTACAGAAGCGTAGAACTTCAGTGCGTTACCACCAGTCGTGGTTTCCGGGCTACCAAACATTACACCAATTTTCATACGGATCTGGTTAATGAAAATCACCATACAGTTTGAACGTTTGGCATTGCCGGTAATTTTACGCAGTGCCTGGCTCATCAAACGTGCTTGCAGGCCCATATGTGAGTCGCCCATTTCGCCTTCAATTTCGGCGCGAGGGGTTAGGGCAGCCACGGAGTCGACAACGATCATGTCAATTGCACCAGAGCGTACCAGCATGTCTGCAATCTCAAGTGCCTGTTCACCATGATCGGGTTGAGAGACCAATAGGTTATCAATATCTACACCAAGTTTACGGGCGTATTGAGGATCAAGCGCGTGCTCGGCATCGATAAATGCACATGTGCCGCCTGCTTTTTGACATTCAGCAATCGCTTGCAGGGTCATCGTGGTCTTACCTGAAGATTCAGGACCATAAATTTCGATAATACGGCCTTTCGGTAAACCACCAATACCGAGTGCAATATCAAGCGTTAATGAGCCTGTAGATACAGCTTCAACTGCCTGCACGGTATTGTCACCAAGACGCATCACTGTGTTTTTACCAAACTGTTTTTCAATTTGGCTTAAGGCAGCATTAAGCGCCTTATTTTTATTCTCATCCATCTTATAACCTCAATACGATGTCACAAACTTAGTACTCAAGTGGATGTCTTAAATTAGAGCTTCGTTCCACAAGTGTATGGTGACAGAAAATGCCTTGCTATTCTATCAATGTCAGGTGTGTTGCGACACATTCTGACGCTTATATTCAATCATCATTATATGACCACTGCTGGTCAAAGTTCTGACTATTTTCATTTCTGAATTTACTGATGTCCCGGCGGTCTTTTTTGCTCGGCCGATGATCGGGACGGGCTAGATTATGCAACTTTCTTTGTGATGCAATCAATTCCCGGCGTGCAATACTGACTTCAGTTTCTTCATAAAGTTTCTGTGCGACTGGCGCAGGACCGCGTACATCGGAAAGTTCTTTCACGACTACTGTTTTCTTGTCGATGCCTTGCTGAATCGTCAACTCCATTCCGACACGGACTTCGCGTGATACTTTAACCCGTTCGCCATTATGGTGGACTTTGCCTCCCTCAATAGCATTTTTGGCAATTGAACGGGTTTTAAAAAAACGTGCCGCCCACAGCCATTTGTCTATACGCATGCCTACCGCATCTTCAGGTAAAGACGATTTACGCATATTGCTTGCTTACCTCAGTTTGATTTAAATGGGTGATCAGTTCTGTTAATTGGTGCAGCATTGGATAATTGCAAGTCTCGCGTGCAACTTTGCCAGACGAGGGTTGCTGGATGCTAAACAGGTTCTGAATCCCGTAAGCACGGGCACCATTCAGGACTTTTTCGGTATCATCAATAAAATAAACCTGCTCTGGATTAAAAGGATGCAGGGCATTTAAACCTTGCCAGAATTCTACAAACTCTTTGGCATGTCCTATGCTTTCCGAGCTGACAATCACATCAAAATAATCTTTTAAATTCATCTGTTCGAGTTTAAACGCCAAGCTGGCACAGTCGGCATTCGTGGTTAGCCAGATCGGATAATCATTGCTTTTCAGATAGTCGAGCAATTCAAGGCAATAAGGACGCAAAGCCACTTTATGTTTATGTTCTATTTGCATGGCCAGGACGTCGACTCCAACTTTAGCCGTCCAGAAGCTTGAAGAGTACCAGTTTAGGGTATGATTGTGTTGTTGATAGAAGGTATACAGGGTGGCGCGGCTTTGTTCCAGGCTACAGCCATGTGTTTCAGCATAACGTACTGGCAATAATTCGTTCCAGATGAAATCATCATAGGCAAGATCAAGCAAGGTTCCGTCCATATCAAAAAAAACGGCCGGTTTTTCTGAGCAATTCGACATATTAAGGTTTTCTATGTTTAAAACGACAATAACACCACAAGATCCCATGATTTTGCAGCTTGTGCCCATCTTGACACAGGCTTGTGAAATTTTGCGAGAAGAATATCAGCTTTATTGCTCGGGTGCTGCATTTGATATTGTCAAGAAAAGTGATGATTCTCCGGTGACACAAGCAGATTTTCGGGTGAATAAATATCTGACTCAAGCCTTGGCAGATATATCGGAGTTACCGTTATTGTCGGAAGAAGGTCATCAGGACCAGCGTCATGAATGGTCAGAATTCTGGTTGCTTGATCCTTTAGATGGAACCAAAGAGTTTTTGCACCAGCGGCCTGAATTTACCATTAACTTGAGTCTGGTGAGGGGGAGCTTGACCACCTTCGCCATATTGGCTGTTCCGGCTCAGCAGCTGATTTATTTCTGCCCCGAGCACGACATGCCGTTGAAATATGATATTCACCATAATGTATGGTTCAGCTATGAAGCGGCGACGGATCATCAGGCTGTATATGTTGGTCTGAGTCAGAGTAGCCAGCAGAAGCCGAAATATGTTGAATATCTGCAAAGCTTGGCTAAATTCACTTCATATAGCGAGTTTAAGGCAGGCAGTGCTTACAAGTTCTGTATGATGCTGGAAGATCAGGTGGATATTTATCCCCGATTTCACCCAACTGCTGAATGGGATACCAGTGCTGGCCAGTGCATGATCGAACGAATCGGTGGTGGCCTGATCGACCTGGAAGGGCGGCCATTCATTTATAATCAGCGTGACACCTTGCTGAATGGCGGATTTATTGCTTATAAGAATCACAAGATGAAAATGCTTGCCTTGAAGGCATTGGGCGATATGCAGTCCAAGCATTGAGCAAAATCCTGAGCATGTTATAGTGAAGGATAATCCTTCACGAATGGAACTGGTCAAGACGTGTCCCTAAAGCTGCTTCCACCCAGCATGTTAAGTGCTATAGATTTATTACCTGATGGACAGACCCCGGTCACCTTGTTCACACGTCACTCGATCCGTGAAAATGTCCAGGGCCAAGGGCTGGCAGGCTATGATCTACAGTTGACTGAGCAAGGAAGAGAACTGGCGCAGGAATGGGGGGCTTATCTGGCCGATCGCACAGATCGTATTATCCAGCATTGTATTTCCAGTCCGATCCAGCGCTGTATTGATACTGCCGCCTTAATGATTGAAGGCGCGGATGGAGTTACAGCTGAGCCGAATACTCATCGGATTGAAATTATTGAGCAAGGGCTGCTGGTCGAGCCGGGAAGCTTTGTGCTGGATATTCAGCAAGCCGGCCCTTATTTTGCTAAACAGGGAGCGCTGGGTTTTATTAACAGCTTCGTCAATAATGCTTTGCCGGGAATGAAACACCCGATTCGTGGCGTAGTGGATGTATTGGAGTTAATTTATAACACTCATCCACAAAACAAGTACGGTGTGAGCCTTGCTGTGAGCCACGATACTATTCTGGCAGCCATGATTGCGGTGATGTCCGGTCGGCAGGAAGTAAGTCGCGAGGACTGGCCGGAAATGATGGAAGGGCTGTTTGTGTGGTTTGAGGGAGATGTGTTTTTGGAGTCTAAGCTAAAATGGATCTGGCGTGGTAAGGTTTCAGAATTAAATATTCAGGATTTTAAAAACTTAAATCTCTAACTTTTTATTCTTTCTACATTTTTCGTATTTTAAAAAGCTTGATACATGAAGTTATTGGGCTTTTTTTATTTTGCTGTCTGGATTCCAGGCGATCAAAATTCTCATTATTTAAAAAAATCTGGTTCGGTAACAGCGTAACTTAAAAACGCAATACTTTTAATCCGCTCACTGTCTGATAATAAAAAATGTTCCATGACACATTTTACTCATTTGGCTCTATCAATTTTTATTCATATTTTTTGTTTATCAGACAATAACCGATTGCAAATGAAGCTGCGTATAAATATGATTGTATCTTATATAAGTTGTTGATTTTATTTATTAAAATAAGTCTACCTTTTGGGGTTTTTTGTGCTTTTAGTGGGGGTTTAATATGAAAAATGTGATCAGGTGTTCACATAGTTATTTAAGTGTATGTGTATTATCGCTCATGTTGGTCGCATGTGGGGGCGGGGAAAATGATCAGAATGCAGATCAGGGAGGAAACCAGAATCCGAATGAACTTTATCCAGAACCGACTGTAGATGCGAGCTATGCCAATACATTGGGTTTTTATGATTATGATGCGGAATCCAAAACTCGAACGATACGTCATGATCTAAAGGGTGAGTTTCAAGCGATGGTGCAGTTTGGTCAGCAGCATGTTGTTGATCCGAATGGGAATGAAGCCAAACAGATGCCAAGATTAACCAGTGAAAAAGAAGCTTTGCTACTGGTTACGCCTGTGGCTGAAATGCAGGATATTACTTCACTTCAAGTTGATATTTATCAAGGTAATCAGCTGGTGCGTACTGTAAATCTGGCAGATCCGACCAGAATTCCTGCATCAGATCAGAAAGGACAAGGTACCCGTCCATCTTTACAATATAGTAAGCGTGCCTGGTCAGTCCGATTAAACTGGAATGAAGTTAAGCCTGGTCTGAAATTACGTTTCAGTGACTCGAAAAACCGTAGCGGTGAACTCGCCGAAGAAGCGATTGATTTTGCAGCGCCAGGAGAACTGGTACTCAACAATATCCGTATCGGAATGTTAACCGATGCACCTGTTTCTGGTGGTCATAAAATGCTGCTAGAGCCGGAAAAATCGGGTACGGATTATTTTCAGACGATTCCTGCGGCACACCTGACAGTGGCCAAATATGATGATATTAGTCTGGATAAAGTCATGATTGCGACAGGTGTCATTTATGATAAGAATACGGGCAGTGCAGGAAGTGGGGATGTTTATAGTGGGGATATGCGTGAGAATGTCGGGAAATCTACATTTAGTGTAGGAATTAATCTGGCTAACTGGGGCATTACCAGTGCTTCAATGGCCAGTCAGGCACAGCCTCAGTTGACGCAAAGTGTCGTGGCCCATCACTCGCGGGGTAAATATACCAATGGTGAAAGTAGCCATGGCCTGAGTGGTGGGAATGGCATGCTGACTTTATATGATTCTATAGGAAATGAATTCAGTCATGAGATTGGACATCACTATGGTTTGGGGCATTATCCTGGGCGTGTGCAAATTGATCAGGATACGGTTAATGACTTTTTAACTGCCCATCATGCAGATAGTGGATGGGGATATATAAGCTATCGTAACAAGATGCGTGGTAATTTGAGCTGGAGCTCGACAAGTTTGCGTGATGGTTCCAATGGTATTCCAAACTTTTTAAATCTGTTCCGCTATGGTACAGACTCTATGGCGGGAGGCTATCCGGACAGCACCATATCCAACTATACCCATTATACGGGCTATAGCACCTATTTAAGAATTCAGCCACATTTTGACCGTGCAGTCTGGGATGAAACATCACCGACAGGTTATAAGACCTGGAATAAACAAACCAGGACAATGGAGGCTTATCAACCTCAGATTCCTGCCAAGATGAACGCCGTCTGGTTTAATCGTCCAGATGGTTATTACTTAAAGCCACGTTTGTTCGGTGTGCCGGTATTTACGATTTTAGGGGGGTATGACCCGGTAAATCAGGTGGGCTTGCTTTACCCGGAAGCACGCGGGAACTGGGGAAATGTTTTTAATCTTCCAGAAGCAGATCTATCATCTGAAAATGCAGCCTGCTGGTTAAAGGTCCACTATCTATCGCATACAAAAACTGTAGCGCTGGCACCTTCTCGTTTAGGTTCCAATGCAAATAAATTGCATGTGAATCTGGCCATCTCTGATCAGCCGAAAACGGTAGATTTATATTGCAAAAATGCGGGTGAAGAAGCCAAGCAGCTGTCACACCTTGAGATTAAAACTTATCCTGACGCGATTAAGCCAGCCGTTAAGATTGGTCGTCAGGCCGGCTATAGTGCGCTGCGTGCGATAGAACTGCCTGCCCTAGAGGAAGTCTTGGAAGCTCAGGCAGCCAGTACGGTTATCAATTTAAATGCACAGCAGCAGCTGATTGCTGACTCCTATACCGATCATATGGATAAACTGAGTCCTCTGGCTCGACAGCAGTTGATGCGTTATCAGCACCAGCAGAATATTGTTCCGCGCTTTGATCGCTGGATTGCAGCTTATCAGCAAGACTTCTCTGCTGGAAAAGCACAGGCCATAACTTCATTTGAAAAACTCATGGTTAGGTTGGGGCTGAACAATGACAATATTCTTGCTGGGGCAATGCCAATTAAAAATAATGGCAAGAACTGTCTGAAAACTGAAACACTGACGGATGGTTCGCTTAATCTTTATATTAGTGGACCGAGTGCCTGTACGGGAGATTTAACAGAGCAATGGATGTTTGATGTATCGGGCCGAATTCACTCTGCGAAAGATCCGGGTCAGTGCGTCACTAGTACTGGCAGTTATGCAAAAGTGATTATGGCGGTATGCGATGCTAATAATAGCAATCAAATCTGGACCATGAAACCAGAGAACTCTACGATTATTCAAGCAGGGCAGTGTTTCGATCTTGGAAATGGTTATTTAACCAATAACCGGACTAACCTGTTACGCTATGCTTGTAATAATACCGCTGCCCAGGTATGGAATACGCTAAGACCAAGTTCCAGTTTGATTTTGGCGACAGCCAAGCCATTTAGCCTGGATTTATATGCAAAATATTTGCAGAATAAAGCCGCCTCTTTAGAGCCGCCAGTAACCCACTAAGTTTTCGGTAGATTAAGAAAAAACAAGCTCTTTAAGGGCTTGTTTTTTTCGATAACTTTTATTTAGGGAATATAGTTACCAGTTAGAAACCAACAGCGGGGTTGAAGCTGATTTATTTTGATTTCTGGCTCTTAAGTCTTAAATGATTGAATGAGTCATTTTTTGATTTTGTAAGAGTTGAGAGGAACAATCAATATTAATCTACATCATCACTTCAAGAGTGAAGATACTGAATACAGTCAGTCGGATCATATCCAATTCACCTTGCTGCTTATGTATAAGAAAATAGAAAAATGCGACACTACAGGGCAGCAAAAATATTTTCATAAAATTTAACAGTACTTTTATTTTGAATGAAGAAATAAGTGCTCAGCGATGTAAAATTAAACTATTCCAGGTTAAAAACTCGTTTTATTATTGTGTTTTTTTAAGAGCTAATTGAGCTTAATTGAATTTTAGATACAAAAAAAGCCCTAATGGGCTTTTTTCATATCGCGATTAGTTAGCAGCCAAAGCTTTAACTTGCGCATTTAAACGGCTCTTATGACGAGCTGCTTTATTTTTATGGATGATACCTTTATCAGCCATACGGTCGATTACTGGAACAGCTTTTTTGTAAGCTTCAGAAGCAACCGCATAGTCGCCAGCAGCAATAGCAGCTACTGTGCGTTTAAGATAGGTACGAACCATAGAACGCAAGCTTGCGTTGTGTTTGCGTGCTTTAACGTTTTGACGAGCACGTTTTTTAGCTTGAGCAGAGTTTGCCACTCGTGCACTCCTTGAAATAGATTGGTCTGGGCGGGCTGAAACTCAACTGAAAACCAACATCAGAAGAACTATCACCAGCCCGTAAACAAGTGCCATATTTTGATTAAACTAAGCACCGAAGTCAAGTCTTGACATGCTTTGGCAACATTTTAGATGCAGAAAAACTCTAAAGAAAACGTTAGATTAGTATTCCACTGAGGAGATCGTATAAAAAATGACTAAATCAATAACTCATCCTATGGTGATTGGCGCCAGTGGACTGGTCGGAAAACAACTCATACGGGACTTGCAAGTTGAGCCAAGTTGCGAGCAGATTACTGCTGTAGTCAGGTATTATCAGACAGACTGGGACAGCTTCAATAAAGTGCGCCAGTTGGTACTTGAAGACTTTCTGATGCTAAATGATCAGGATGTAAGCGGGCATACTCACGGCTTTAGTTGTCTGGGTACGACCATAAAAAAAGCCGGTTCCAGACAGAGTTTTTACGATATTGATTACACGATTAATGCCCATTTTGCAGAATTGCTTCAGCAGACCGAGGCTCATTATTTGTTGCTGAGTGCGATGGGTGCAAATCCGCAATCGTTATTTTATTACAATCAGGTCAAGGGTGAGCTGGAAGAATATGTTCAGAGTCTGTCTCTGGACAGAATTAGCCTGATTCGCCCCTCACTTTTACTTGGCGAGCGCGAAGAGCCGCGTTTACTGGAAGATACAGCGCAACAGATCTATCATAAGATCTCGAATTTTATCCCCGATACTTTTCAATATAAGCCGGTGACAGCCGCCCAAGTGGCTCATACTATGGTCGAGGCAGCACGAACTCAAACGGTAAAGTTTGAAATTTATGATAATTTATATATTCAAAAAATGAAAAGAGGCTAAATATCGTGTCTACAGTACCATTTGTCACCTGTGATTTATTAGATGATCATCCGGATCTGGAGTTACAAGTCCTAACACCGTGTCTGGATGGAAAGTTCTTCAAAAGCTATGGTGCTCGCAAGACCTTCGGTGGGCAGGTCGTTACAGTAAAATGCTTTGAAGATAACTCACGGGTCAAAGAACTCCTGGCAACGGATGGTACTGGCAAAGTGTTGGTGGTGGATGGTGGTGCCTCCATGCGCTGTGCATTAATGGGAGACCTGATTGCCGATTCAGCAGTTAAGAATCACTGGAATGGTGTCATTATTTATGGTTGCATCCGTGATGTAGATGCAATTGCTGAGCTGAACCTGGGGGTACAGGCATTGGCATCAATTCCACAAAAAAGTAACCGTAAAGGCCTTGGAGAGGTAGATGTACCGCTGTATTTTGGCGGGGTAACTTTTACTCCAGGCGAATATGTTTATGCTGACAATAATGGTATTGTGCTGTCCAAAAGCTCTTTAGTGGCTTAAAAATAGCCTAGACAGACTGTAAAAGAATTACAAAACCAAGCTATAAGGTAAAGATACAAGACAGAATCATGAGAGTCTGTCTTGTAGGATGATTAAAACAAAAACAGGAGAGAAATATGCTGGGTCATCAAATCAAGGTTGTTCAAGCATTGGCATCGGCCTTTACCCAAGGCGGACGAGGTACTACAGGTACACCTTTTCCAAATCAGCCAGACCAGCCTTTAAAACTATATGAATATGAAGGGTCGCCGTTTTGTCGACGTGTACGTGAAGTGATGACTCTGCTGAATCTGGATTATGAGGTTTATCCTTGTCCACGCGGTGGTACCCATTTCCGGCCTGTCGTACAAGCACTCGGAGGAAAGCTCCAGTTTCCTTTTTTAGTCGATGAAAATACCGGCGACAAGTTGTATGAATCTCAAGACATTATTCATCATTTGTTTAAAAACTATGGCAAAACTGGAAAAACCCCAAAGAAATATGCGTATTATCCAAAAATTCCTGTAGCTGCTATTGCTGGCACAGTCATAAATGGATTAAGAGGGGGCATGGCCAATCCAAAGGCCAAAGGCCGGCCTGCGCCTGAGCAGTTGTTGGAGTTATGGGGATTTGAAGCCAGTCCCTATACCCGAATTGTACGTGGCGTTTTGAGCGAACTGGAAATCCCTTTTATTTTTCATAATGTTGCTAAAGAGCGCTGGCAGGATCAGGGGCTTGCCAAGCTGCGCTTAAAACCGGGGAAATATGAACCTTTGGCGGGTGGTAAGCGCGAACAAGTGCTGAAAGTTATGGGCGATAATATTCAGGTGCCTTATCTGGTTGACCCAAATACTGGAGTTAGCCTGTTTGAATCAGCGGATATTGTGAAATATTTAAAACAGCAATATGGCGCTGCCGCTTAGCATTGCCTTAGAGATGCTTTGAAAATTCCACTTTATACAGGTGTATGCCACTCAAGTAGAGGAGTGGCATTTTACCTTCGATAAAGCTTTACAATTACGGATAGCCAATAAGGACACTTTGAAAATGCTGGTTTGGATGATATAAATCACTTAAAAATAAATAAGCCTCAAGTGCTTATCTTAAAAATAGCCTAAGCATAAATAAACCTTAACTCGACGAATGGCCGTCTTTAAAGTATAAAAATCTGCCTAGAATTTGAGATTAATCATATTTTAGCAATAAAAAAAGAGGATCAATTGATCCTCTTTAGAAGGGAAAGCAATAAAACTATATTTCGTCAGCCGGCGGAACCAGCATTAAAATAGACTCATTCAATAAATCTGCCAAATCCTCCAGCATGTCCTCATCGGCAAAATCTAGATCTAATGCTACAGATTCGCCATTTGCCAGCTGTTTAAGCTTTTCGGTAAAAGCCTCAGAAATGCAGATTCCTTCACCATTGGCCCAGAAGAGAACTTCACTATCTTCCTCGGTATATAGCAGACGTGAAGCGGGCTCCAGTAGAATGCTATAACCCTGGTCGAGCGCCTCTTCCAGATCTCCAGTACCAATTTCTTCAGCTTCTGGAATGTTCTCTTCATACTTTGGTTCGGACATCAGGCTCATGATGGCATCTTCCAGCACATTTGAATTGTGCAGTTGCTCCATGATCTTGTCTTTTAAGTATTCCAGCTCAAGGGGGGTAACTTCACCGGCAGCACTGATCTGGTCACGGACAATATCTACTAATGGATTACGCAAAACCTCATTTTCCGCAAACTTGTCACCGACACGATCCATCATGTCACTGACATTTGGCATACGAAAACCGAAGGAAAATGTTAAGCAGTCATCTTCTGCAACGCCGTAATGCGCAAGCCCGGGCGGAACATACAATAAATCACCCGGTGCCAAAACCTCATCAAAGTTGACCTCAATCTCAGGGAGCAATTTAAGTGGCTGGCCGGGAACCATCTCTGTTTCAGCATCACACATTTGGCCCAGTTGCCAGCGACGGTGGCCATAACCCTGTACCAGGAAAACATCATAAAAATCGAAATGTTTACCTACAGAACCGCCTTGGGGAGCATACGACACCATAATGTCATCACGGCGCCATTGCGGAATAAAGGAGAATTTCTTCCACAGTCCAGAAAGGTCAAAAGAATAATGATCAACTGCTTGAATTAAAAGTGTCCAGAGCTTAGGCATCTTCTGGAAGTCTGCTTTTAGAAGTGGCGAAGATTTAACCGACCACTGGTTTGGATCACGGTCTTTTTGCTTGATAAGGCGGGCAGTGATATTTTCTTCTAAAGCCAGTTCCATCACATCGCTGGGTTCGAGTAAACCTGCGATTTCAGGCATCGCATTACGGACCAGAAGGGGTTTTTTCTGCCAGTATTCGGCAAGGAATTGTTCAGCGGTGATACCGCCTAACACATCTAAGGAGTGGGACATAAAAAGCCTGAAGAAATTAATTTTTTAAATCATAGCATTTAGACGGGATAATTCTTTCATCTAAAGCCGCATTATTTTCACAAATAGTTATTTTGTAAAAACAGCAGCACGAGAATGAGTAGGGTAGAGAATAAAGTACACTGAATAATGAGCCTTTTTGGGGAGGGATTATCGGGTTGGGCTACCTGCTCCAGACGCCGATCAATTTGAGTAAGGGTGCTTTGTAGATGATCAAGTTTCGTGGTCAGGTCTTAAGCTTGCTCTTTTTCTGTTTGCAGTTGCTGCTGTAGAGAGAGGATTAATTCTTCATTTTCTTTTTCTTTTTTATGTTGGATAAATTTTTGATACAGCATTTTTTTAAATAACTACCTGCATCGGTAGGGGTAATTGCGGTGTAGTCTGCAAAAAGATTAATTAAATTTCGATCTGAAGAATGTCCAATTCCTGTAATACGAAAAGTAGCACTTGAGGCAAGAGCACGAATAACATCAGGGTGATCAAAACTCTCTAATGCTTTAGTATCACCCCCTCCGCGAATAATCACCAAAATATCTGCTTTTGCCTCAGAAATGGTTTGGCTCAGTTCAGCTACATTGCTAAAGCTGATTTTCTTTTCTATTAACTCAATATAATTAATCTGATAGTTAAGGCCATGTAAGAAATCCTGATGGACTTGAGCGGAACTAGAGTTGGAGTAGATCAGACAAACTTTAGGATAGTTTTTTTTAGGAAAGGGTTGATGTACATAGGTTAAACTTTTAAGCAAAATGCTCGTCTGATCTACATATAGTCCTTCTTCTGGGCTTGCAGGTTCAATTTTTACAATATTTGCTTCTGTAACCAGACAGTCATGCATATTCAGAACGGGCTGACACTGGCAAATTGCACGTACTACAGTACCATCACCAATATTATCTGGAATAACTTTGATACTTGCACGCGCTTTAAGTTGATGCGGTCCATCTTGTAATAAAAGTTGATACAGTACATTCTGCTTTTTTTCTTTAGCTCGCTGGCGTGAATCATTGAGTTGATTGATTTGGGCGACAATGACAAAGGACTCTAGTGCCTGACTACTTATAAACGCTTCTAAAGCTTGAAGTTTTCCCTGACTAAAGTTATGAAACTCTTTAACAGTTAATTTTTGATGCATAAGACTATAACAATCGGTTATTTTGACTTGTTGCGATATGAAGAAAGTTATTCATATCGCAAATCGCGAGCTTTGATTTAAGGCACTAAAATATTAAGTTCACGCAAGATTTTGCAGAGTTGGATCATTGGCATACCCATTAAGGTGGTATGATCCTGACCGATCATTTCTTCAAACAGGCTAATGCCTAAACTTTCGCATTTAAAGCTACCAGCACAATGCAATGGTTGTTCAATTTCAATGTAGCGCTCAATTTCAGTTTGTGAAAGTTTACGGAATTTGACTTTATGATGTTCAATTAAGGTGTGTTCAAAACCGGTAGATTGTTGTTGTACACTCAGTGCGGTACTAAAATACACAATCTTGTCCGAGTTGGCTTGCAGCTGATGAATGGCTTTTTTAGGAGTGAGCGGTTTGCCGATAAAAATATCCGGTGCACCTTCGCGCCATGCGACCTGATCTGAGCCAATGACAATCGCTTCAGGGTGCTGTTCGGAAATATGTCTGGCTTTTTCATAGGCTAGGCGTTTGGCCAGATCATCTGCATGATTTTCACCGCGAGGTGTTTCATCAATGTCCGGTACCATGGCGATATAGTCAATATGTAAACGATCCATCAACTCTTTACGGGTTTGGCTGGAAGAGGCCAGGATAATCGGTGCAGCATTCATTAGACAGCATATTCCTCAAGGATATTTAAAGGTACATAGGCAAGTACGGCTTTGTGACAGGCTTGCAGTTTTACCGGGGGAGCTTTGCCTGCTTCATAGGCTTCTACCCAGCGTGTGACGCAGATACACCAGAAATCACCTGGCTGTAGGCCGGGGAAATCCACTTCAGGTAAAGGAGTAATCAGATCATTACCAATTTTTTGGGAAAAATTTAAAAATTCTGAGGTCATTTGCGCGCAGACAGTGTGCTGCCCGAGATCGGTAGTGGCGGTATGGCAAAAACCATTACGGAAATAACCGGTAATCGGAGCATAACAACAACTGGCCAAAGGCTCGCCCAAGACATTTAAACGATTAAGATTAGGATCAGGATGTATCGACATAACTGCTGAATCTGCAAAAAGCTTTTTTCTATCATAACAAAACTTTGGTATTTATAATGTTTTCTGCAAAAGATGCTAACCTTTTTCTACATAATCATTTAAAATCGCCGGGTTTGAATATCTATAAAGTGAGCTCTACATGAACTTTCAGCGTATGACTGACCTGGATTTAGCGGGTAAGCGTGTTTTAATCCGTGAAGATTTAAACGTTCCTGTTAAAAATGGTGTGATCACCAGCGATGCGCGTCTTCGTGCGGCATTGCCAACAATTAAAGCAGCTGTTGAAAAGGGCGCTGCCGTAATGGTCTATTCTCACCTTGGTCGTCCAGTTGAAGGTGAGCCTAAAGCTGAACAGTCTCTCGCGCCTGTAGCTGCTTATCTGACAGATGCTTTGGGTCAGGAAGTCAAACTGTATAAGGATTATTTGGATGGTGTTGACGTTGCGCCAGGCCAAGTGGTTCTGCTGGAAAACTGCCGTTTTAATGTGGGTGAAAAGAAAAACAGTCCTGAGCTTGCAGCACAATATGCCGCGCTTTGTGATGTATTTGTAATGGATGCGTTTGGTACTGCTCACCGTGCAGAAGCTTCGACTGAAGGTGTAGCGCGTCTAGCTAAAGTCGCGGCTGCCGGTCCTTTATTGGCAGCTGAACTGGATGCTTTAGGCCGTGCTCTAAAAACGCCTGAAAAACCAATGGTGGCTATTGTTGCAGGTTCTAAAGTTTCAACCAAACTTGATGTGCTGACATCCTTGTCTGACATTTGTGATCAACTGATTGTTGGCGGTGGTATTGCCAATACTTTCCTTGCAGCAGCAGGCTATAACGTAGGTAAATCATTGTGTGAAAATGACCTGATCGATACTGCAAAAGCCATTGCAGCAAAAGTTTCAGTTCCGCTTCCAACCGATGTAGTGGTTGCAGATGCCGCTGAAATCAATTTTGAGGATTTCCTGGGTTCATTGGCTGCGGCTAAAGCTACTGTGAAAAAGGTTGAAGATGTTGCAGATAACGACATGATTCTAGATGTAGGTCCAGAAACAGCCAAAGCCTTTGCAGACATCCTGAAAACCTCTAAAACAATACTTTGGAATGGCCCAGTAGGTGTATTTGAAGTAGACCAGTTCGGCGAAGGAACCAAAACCCTGTCTTTAGCAATTGCTGAATCTGAAGGTTTCTCAATTGCAGGTGGTGGTGATACTTTAGCTGCTATCGACAAGTACGAAGTTGCCGATAAAATTGGTTATATTTCTACAGGTGGCGGGGCTTTCCTGGAGTTTGTAGAAGGTAAAACCTTGCCTGCAGTTGCAGTACTGCTAGAACGTGCCTAAGTGCATTTGATAGTGTGAAAAAGCTGGCTATCTGCCAGCTTTTTTTATGTCAACTTTTTGACAGACTGGATCGCTATTCATACCGTAGTCATCAAAATGAAATAAATCTGTCATAAAATTTAGCCATTGGATAATAAATTGAGAGTAAAGAATGAAATCACAACTCACTTTGGCAGTATTCCTGGCAGCATCTTTAGGACTGACTGCCTGTGCAAAAAAGGAAAGTGCGCCTGTAGCTGAAGCTGAAAGTTCGGCAGCCGCTACCACAGAAGAGCAGGTCAGCGCGGAACAACAGGCCGCTATTGATGCCATTGACAAGCCAGTTCTGGATGAAAAAAATACCGATATTCCAGCCGATGTTGCCAATGCACCAGCAGATGAAGCAACCGCAGATGAGTCGGTAGCAGCAAGTTCTGAAGCAGTTGCTCCATAAGCTCAGCCCTGATTCGAAAAATCCCTGCAAAAGCAGGGATTTTTTATAAAATAATGTATTTTGTGGCTGTATTGAAATACTTGAACATGTAGAATATGGGGCATTACCTGGGAGGATATTATGGCTCTTATTTCGATGCGCCAGCTCTTGGATCACGCCGGAGAACATGCTTACGGCGTACCAGCATTTAACGTAAATAACTTGGAACAAATGCGCGCAATCATGCTCGCAGCAGATGCAACGAACTCACCAGTGATCGTACAGGCATCTGCAGGTGCCCGTAAATATGCAGGTGCTCCATTCTTGCGTCACCTGATTTTGGCTGCGATTGAAGAATGGCCACATATTCCAGTTGTTATGCATCAGGATCACGGTACAAGTCCTGACATCTGTCAACGTTCTATCCAGTTAGGTTTTACCTCGGTAATGATGGACGGTTCACTGGGCGAAGACGGTAAAACACCAACCTCGTATGAATACAACGTTGATGTGACTCGCCGTACTGTACAGATGGCCCATGCATGTGGCGTTTCAGTAGAGGGTGAAATCGGTTGTTTGGGTAGCCTTGAAACAGGTATGGCTGGTGAAGAAGATGGAGTAGGTGCTGAAGGCGTACTTGACCACTCTCAGCTTCTGACTTCTGTAGAAGAAGCGCGTAGCTTCGTTGCTGATACCAATGTCGATGCACTGGCAATCGCAGTGGGTACTTCACACGGTGCATACAAGTTTACCCGTCCACCTACAGGTGACATCCTAGCAATTGACCGTATTAAAGAAATTCATGCTGCATTACCAAATACACATCTTGTGATGCACGGTTCAAGCTCTGTGCCACAAGAATGGCTGGCTGTAATTAACCAGTATGGTGGTGATATCAAGGAAACTTATGGTGTTCCTGTTGAGCAGCTGGTTGAAGCGATCAAGCACGGTGTTCGTAAAATTAACATCGACACGGATCTGCGTTTAGCATCAACTGGTGCGATGCGCCGTATGATGGCTGAAAAACCAAGCGAATTCGATCCGCGTAAATTCTTCAGTGCAACTGTGGATGCGATGACGCAAATCTGTATCGACCGTTACGAAGCTTTTGGTACTGCGGGTAATGCAGATAAAATTCGTCCAATCTCTTTAGAGAAAATGGTTGAGCGTTATAAATAATTCCGAGTGGATCATTTATAAAAAAAGGCCCACAGCATATGTGGGCTTTTTTGTATTCTAATTAAAACTATCCGAAGAGTCGCAGATGGAATTGATTTTTATTGCAGCTCTATGCAGCGTTGCAGTCTCTATATTATTGAAATTGGCCAAGCGCCGGCAGCTCAGTCCGATACATATGATTAGCTGGAATTATGTTACAGCCAGCTTATTATGTTTTTTCTGGTTTAAACCGGATATTCAGCATATATCTATCCGTCAGACACCGTGGTGGCTTATTCTGGCGCTGGGTATTTTATTGCCGAGCGTCTTTTTGTTTTTGGCCAAATCCTTACGGACCGCCGGTATTTTAAAAACAGAAATCGCCCAGCGTCTATCTGTGGTTTTATCGCTTGCCGCCGCTTATTTTATTTTTCAGGAGCAGTTTAACCAGCTAAAAATACTGGGAATTATATTAGGCATAGTTTCAGTGCTGTGTATTTTGTTGTCCCATGGTCAAGGGGCAGGAAGCTCAAGGCAGGGAGTACTCTATCTGGCTTTGGTCTGGTTTGGTTATGCCCTGATTGATGTACTGCTGAAATATACCACCAGCCTGGGTTTGCAGTTTGCCGTAGCCTTAAACCTGATGTTTATCTGCGCTCTGGTGGTGTCGATGGCTTATCTGATGGTGAAATATCGGAGTTTAGGCTCAGCTCAGGAAATCGGAGTAGGCTTATTTCTTGGACTGCTCAACTTTGCCAATATTGCCTTTTATGTCCAGGCTCATATATTGCTCAAGGATACGCCGGCTATTGTCTTTGCTGGCATGAATATTCTGGTGGTTGTTTTTGGTGTACTTGCAGGCTTGGTGTTCTTTAAAGAACGTTTAAAACCTGCGAGCACAATTGGTCTAATATTGGGTGTGATTAGTGTGATTTGCCTGGCTTATGCAATGTCTGCTTAATATATGAAGTGACAAACTCAACCGGATGCCGCAGCAGATCTTCGGCTTCTATGCTGCCCAGTAGTGAACCGGCCTGTTTACAGCTTGGACAGTGCGGATATTGGCGCTGTTTCGGCTTGTAATAATGAAGATAAACCTTATTGCAAGGCTGGCATTTAAATTTCAGTGGCTTGGATTGAAGGAGCGACATGCAGGGCCTCTATTCTTATTCTAGATTCTGGTGAGTGATCATTAAAATAGGCCCGGATTGATATAAAAAGGGGCACTAGACCCCTTTTATACCATAAAATGCTTACAGTTTGGTGAAAATGTAGTCAGCTGGCAGGCGTGATTTCGGTAATTTGGCATTGAAGTCATTTTCACTGCGATAGCCTAAAGTCAACAGTACGGAAGGAATCAGGCCTTGTTCAGCCAGTTGCAATTCGTCACTAATGATATTCTCATCAAAGCCACCGATTGGGGTAGCATCAATGCCTTCAATTCCTGCAGCCAGTAATATTTGACCCAGTGCAATAAAAGTCTGGTTTTCTGCCCAGCGCTGAATATCGCCTTTTTCATTACGATAATAATCTACATAACCGCTACGGGTATTTTTCTGACCTTCTTTGGCATGTTCATCTTTAAAACGACCATTGAGATCATCCCGTTTTAACAGGTTTTTTAGATGTAGCTCGTCAATATCAGCTTTGGTACAGAATAAAATGGTATGGGAAGAGTCCAGTACTTTTGGGGCATTGTAGGCATACGTACCCACCAGAGCCTTGGCAATACGTTGCTTGGCCGCTGGATCATCCGCAATAAAGAAATGCCAGGGCTGAATGTTAATAGAAGATGGGGTCAGGCGTAATACCTCTAAAAGGCGCTCAAACTGCTCGGCAGGAACCTTTTTGTTCGGATCATAGGCTTTGGTGGTATAACGGGTTTGCGCAATTTTAAGTAAATCCATGAATGGACTCCAATTTCTTGAGACCTGGAAAATAGAATAAAAGCTTCTATCTTTTTCTGATTACAGGATTATTACAACAAAACAGCCAGAGGCAAAGTTTTTAACACCTTAATTTTGCATAAAAATTAACGTGAAACTTAGTAAGAGAAAAAAAGCAAATAGTTTATTGATCTAATCCACAGGGATTTAATATGATTGGCAGCTTTGCGACAAGGGCAATGCATGAGACATGGATACTATAGTTTAATCCATGCCTTGCTGAGTGGTTGCTAAATTCAAGTCTGATAGATGGATGGTTTCATCCATGGCTAGATCTTAATTTGGCTCTATATAAGCAGATTGTTATAAAAATTTGGTTTCAGGTTAAGTGTGCGAATGCGATTTCAAAGATTTTCTCTTTTTCTAGAATAACATGAAATATATATGATATGCATTTGTCATTACAATGTAATTTTACTTTTGGTTGAAAATAGTTTATAGTAGTTTCACTTCAGGCAAGTAATATTCTTGCTTTTATTATTATTTTTAGCCGATTGTGATTCACTTTTTAGTTCAAGTATTTGAACTAAAATAAGATCTATTAACCATAGAATATAGACTAGGTTGTTACTACTCTCTCGATAAAGTATAAAGTCACAAAAAGCTCATCTGATGTGAGTAAAAATTTTGAAAAAGATCAATGAATGGCATATTGCCACTGCCGCTGATGGCAATGAAATTAACGTAAAGCTAATCCCTTTAAAGCGTAAGCAAAATACGATGGAAGGGTTTATCTGGGTAGAAGTGGGTCAGATGATCCAGTTGCCAAACGGTGAGGAAATCCAGTTTAATCAGGATGGTCGAAGTTTCTATACCGGTGTGAACCAGCTTTACCGTTTAAGTTGAATTGAGGCAGTGCAGAAATAGAAAAGTGGCTGATTAATATCGCCACTTTTTTAGTTTCAGACTTTCAATATTTTGTTCAGGCTGGATTTCCAGAATTTCAGCATGGTCCAGCTTCCAGTCTCCCAGAACAATCCGTTTTTTATGCCCCAGCCGATGAATAGCCGCACGGTGCGTATGGCCATGAATCAGCACCTCTACTTCTTGGAGCGCAGAGTCTACTGCAGATGCGTTCACATCCATAACTTCATAGGTTTTGAACTGCTGAGATTCTTGGCTTTTCTTGCGAAAGCCATGGGCCAGTTTCATTCTAAAGCTGAGCGGAGTTTTCCTGAGTAAAGCTAAGAGCAGCGGATTGCGGATGACTTTACGAAAACGCTGATAGCCAATATCATCGGTACACAGGGCATCGCCATGTTCAATCCGATAGTGGATGCTACCAATCTCAAGGTTGTGAACATCGGCCAAGAGCTGTCCGGAAAACTGATCCAGGAAGTTCTGGCCTAATACAAAATCACGATTTCCAGCCAGAAAAAAGATCTGATTACCTGCGGCTGTAAATTGTTTTAATCGGTCGACTATTTCATCTAGCCATGGTGCAGTATAGTCATCGCCGATCCAGGCATTGAACCAGTCTCCCAGAATATAGAGTTGAGTCTGTTGGTTCTGATAGGCCGTCAATAAATCTAAAAACCCCCGAACAAGTCGAGGGTGATCAGGTGACAAATGTAAATCCGAGATAAACAGATAGGTCACGAATCTTTTCCTTTTAATCCTCTCTAAATTCTTCATCATTTTGAGAAACTTTCTCTTATACCGTTTTAAAGCGATGCTTTAAAACTTATAAAGAACGGAGAGGACTGTTTTTTATTCGGAAATGATTTTTGCAGATTCGATTACAACATTTTCTAAAGGAACGTCAGCGTGGTAGCCGCGGTTACCCGTGCGAACGCCTTTAATATCGTTCACAACATCCATGCCTTCAACAACTTTACCGAATACGGCATACCCCCAACCCTGAGCAGTCTTGCCAGTGTGGTTCAGGAAAGAGTTGTTTTTCACGTTAATGAAAAACTGAGCTGAAGCAGAGTGAGGTGCTTGAGTACGAGCCATTGCAATCGTACCTTCCTCATTGCTCAAACCGTTATCCGCTTCATTTTCAATTGCATCACGTGTTGCTTTTTCTTTGAAGTTTTCATCCATGCCACCGCCCTGGATCATGAAACCATCAATAACACGGTGGAAAATTACGCCATCATAAAAACCGTCACGTACATATTGCAAGAAGTTTGCCACTGTTTTAGGTGCTTTTTCAGCGTTTAATTCAAGAACAATACGACCTTTATTGGTGTTTAATTCGACTTGAGGAAAACTCATTGGGTAATCTCCTAATCATGGACAGATGCCATGTTTTATTTCAATGTGAGAAGCATAAGCAAACTCTAAACGACAAGGCAAGCAAAAACCTTATTTTCTTTGTTAAAACATCTAAATCGTATTTTATTTAGGCTTTGCTTTGTCAAGTCATTCTGTTGAAGTGATCAAGGCCAGTTTTGCTTACAATCACAGGTTTGGCATAAATAATATTCAGAAGGGCATATAAAAAACCATACGCCCTAAGTATTAACTTGGCTAAACTCCGCTTTAACTTTGAAAATGCCCGCTTTGAAATCAAATACAAGAGTTAACAGTTGAGAGATTACCCACCTCTAGTTAAACTAAGGAATACTTATCTAATGAATACAGGCAGACTGAGTGTGCTACTGGATTTCATTAATCCTTTTTTAATTTTAGAAGTGAATGATTGATCATGAAGCCAAATGATGTTGTTGCATCTCTGCCCGAGAACCCGACCCAAAACAAGAATGCAGTCGATTCAGCGCAGCAGGAACAACAGCCGGGCTTGGATTTTGTGCGCCAGATTATCACAGATGACCTGGAAGCCGGCCGTACCCAACAGGTAGTGACACGTTTTCCACCTGAGCCAAATGGCTATCTGCATATTGGTCATGTGAAAGCGATTTGCTTGAACTTCGGTATTGCACAAGAATTTAATGGTGTATGTAATCTGCGTTTTGATGACACCAACCCGGATGCAGAAGAGCAGGAATATGTAGACGGGATTGCCAATGACGTAAAATGGCTGGGTTTCCAGTGGGAGGGTGAGCCTCGCTATGCATCGAGCTATTTTGAGCAGCTTTATACCTGGGCCATTCAGTTAATTGAACAGGGTGATGCATATGTGGATCTGCAAACGCCTGAAGAGATCCGCTTAAACCGCGGTAATTTTGTTGAGCTTGGCAAAAACTCGCCATACCGTGACGCCAGTGTGGCAGAAAACCTGGAACGTTTTGAAAAAATGCGCAATGGTGAATATGCAGAAGGTCAGGCAGTACTGCGTGCCAAAATTGATATGGCCTCTCCAAACGTGCATATGCGTGATCCAATCCTGTATCGTATTTTACATTCAGCGCATCATCAGAC
Organism: Acinetobacter sp. S4400-12; assembly: GCF_024129495.1. NCBI lineage: Bacteria > Pseudomonadati > Pseudomonadota > Gammaproteobacteria > Moraxellales > Moraxellaceae > Acinetobacter > Acinetobacter sp. S4400-12. The sequence goes on from NZ_JAMXYB010000004.1 coordinate 148,797, forward strand.
AGGCGATAAATGGAAAATTTATCCAATGTATGATTATGCGCATCCATTATCAGATGCGATTGAAGGCATTACCCATTCACTGTGTACTCTGGAGTTCCAGGATCACCGTCCGTTCTATGACTGGGTAGTAGAGAAAGTCAAATCTCTATCTGTACCGCATCAGTACGAATCCAGCCGTTTGAATGTCGACTATACGATTACGTCTAAGCGTAAGCTGCGTAAGCTGGTTGAGGGCGGTCATGTGAATGGCTGGGATGACCCTCGTATGCCAACGGTGGTGGGTATGCGCCGTCGAGGTTTCACACCTGAAGGCCTGCGTGATTTCTGTAAGCGTGTGGGTGTATCTAAGATTGATGGCAGTATTGTCGATGTGGCAATGCTTGAGTACTGCATCCGCCAGTCTTTGGAGAATACGGCTGCGCGTGGTATGGCAGTACTGAATCCACTAAAAGTGACTTTAACCAATCTGCCAGCAGATATGGATTTAACTCATTCCCGTCATCCGAACGTGGATATGGGTGAGCGTGTCATTCCTTTGACTGCAGAAATCTACATTGACCGTAAGGACTTTGAAGAAGAGCCGCCAAAAGGCTTTAAACGCCTGATCCCGGGTGGTGAAGTGCGTTTACGTCATGCCTATGTGATCAAGTGTGATGAAGTCATTAAAGATGAAAGCGGTAAAGTGGTCGAGCTGAAATGTTCAATTGACCCGGAAACTCTAGGTAAAAATCCTGAGGGCCGTAAGGTGAAAGGGGTGATTCACTGGGTATCGGCGACTAAAGGTGTTCCTGCCGAAGTACGTATTTATGACCGTCTGTTTAGTGTCGCTGATCCAGATGTCGGTGATGACTTCCTGGAAAATTTAAATCCTGATTCATTAAAAGTAGTTCAGGCTGTGATTGAACCAGCACTGGCACAGGCAAAGCCGGAAGATCGCTTCCAGTTTGAACGTGAAGGCTATTTTGTAGCAGATCAATATGATCACTCAAGCGAAAAACCGGTATTTAACCGTATTCTGGACTTGAGAGACAGCTTTAAGCTTGGCAAATAATTTGCTCTGAATTTTTTAAAAAGCCCAACTCCGGTTGGGCTTTTTCGATGCAGCAGGAAAGACTCAATGATTGTTCGTGATAAAAGTAATAGCTTTGGTTTGTTATTTGCATGGCATGGCACGATTTTGCCTAAAGTTCTGCCGGCTTTGGTTCTGGTGGTTTTTCTATCAGGTACATTGGTCTATCTGCGTCAGGCACACTTTCTCACCTTACCGGCAGTCCCGGCTATTGGCTTTACTATTTTCGGAGTCATTCTGTCGATATTTTTAAGCTTTAGAAATAATGCCAGTTACGACCGCTGGTGGGAAGGGCGCAAGTTATGGGGCGCCTTAATTTCCACAACCCGCCATTTATGCCGTGATAGTTATGTCCTGGATGATCAGACACGTGAAGTTTTATTATATCGGATGATGTTATTTACTCATCTTCTGCGTGACCGCTTAAGGCAGCAGCAGCAAAGTATTCAGCATTATCAGTCCAGTACACAGTTTGAGTCTAATTCATTTGAACAGTTACCAACCCATATGAATGCTTCGCAATGGGTTCTGGAGCAGATCCAGAAAGATTTAGTTCAGCAATATCGGCAGGGTAAGATCACGGATATTATTTATAATAGTCTGAATCAGCATACAGTGGCCTTAGGCAATGTTCAGGCAGGATGTGATCGTATTCTGTCGACACCGCTGCCATTTTCCTATTCGGTGTTGTTGCACCGGGCTGTCTATTCTTTCTGCTTCATCTTGCCATTTAGCCTGGAAGCCAGTCTGGGCCTGTGGACGCCAATTCTAGTCGCGTTGATTGCTTATCTGTTCTTGGGGCTGGATGAGCTGAGTTCTGAACTGGAAGAGCCTTTCGGGCTTCAGGATAATGACCTGCCTTTGGATTCGATTGTCAGGCTGGTTGAGCGCGAAACATTAAGCTCATTAGGACAGGCCCTACCTGAGGCGATTCAGTCTAAGAAAGTCTATTTAACCTAAGAAAATGCGGGCCTGATTCAAGTGATTCTTTTGGATTGAGTGATCGGTCAGAGGTAAATGCCTTGCTGTCATTTACTCAGGATGGTATTGAGCCAGCTTGATGCGGAAAATATTCACTGTATGTTTTAATGCCAAGCTTTAGCGATGTTTCAGATTGCCCAGATCCGGGCGTTTGCTCTTGATCTGCTCCTGTAAGTCACGATATTGCTGCACACGCATTTTGGCCTTGTCATGGAGTTTCTTTTTAATATAGAGCGCAAGCGCGAAGCTGGTGGTGGTAAGGGTCAGGAACATGCTGTTCATAAAGCTCACCATGGAGCTGATATAACCGATGGTGGTTAGACGGTTCATCATGCGAATAACCTGTGGGCTGCTTTCCACGCCAGTAATGGCCCAGGTACATAAGTGTTCGCAATTATTGATAATCAGGTGGTAGTTGTTTTCATGCATTCTGGAACGCATGCGACGGACTGCTTTACGGCCTGTATATTTAGCTGATTTATAATACTGGATTTGAATCGGCTTGCCGTGGCTGAATTTTTCAATAGACGTTATTTCAATGGGATGTTTCTTAAATAAATGCGCAAATCCGGAATAGTGGATTACACGACCACGCCCGGCATAAATCCCGTGATGAGTATAACCGAAATGTTTCACCATAAGATGCGCTCCTATGGGAAACCGTTTAGTCTGCTGCATGTAAAGATTAAACCATTTAATAACAAGTGTATTTTAAAGCTTAAGTGTACTGTTTTTTTGTGAATTAATCGACATTTTAGCTAGGGCGTGTCCTCATTTGAAGAATTGGTTTTAAATACTTAAAATCCTCCTTTGAGTTATTTTTATTTCTACATTTTCAATGGCGCGCACTCTTCTTACCGATGATATCCGGCAGAAAATTCAAGATACTATGCGATTACATGGTTGCTACTGTTCAAAGAATCGTAGAAATATCATGGAAGCGATCTTATGGAAACTGCGTACAGGCGCCACATGGCGGGATATTCCCCAAGAATTTTGTCCTTGGCAAACTGC